>JAIOTR010000555.1 GCA_021106665.1 Bacteroidales bacterium | reverse complement strand
TTGATTACACAAAAATTCCATATGTATTCGAAAAATTCTCAATTTCACCCATTAGAGAAAGTAGTTAAATAACAAGACTTCTTATTTAAGAAATTTGCAAAAAAGTTAAATAAGAGTTATCTTTGTTTAAATTTTCAGATCATGAAAAATTTCGAATCAGGTAAATATATTAGCCAGGGATACTATAAAAGTTTCCAACCCAACGCTATAAACAGGCAATGGACCGTTGAAAACATGGAAGTAATAAAACTATTAAGTCAGGCAGACAGGGAGTTGGGCAGGCTTGATATGTATTCCAACTATATTCCAAACCTGGATTTATTCATAAGTATGCATGTACTAAAGGAGGCAACCCAAAGCAGCAAAATTGAAGGTACCCAAACCAATATTGATGAAGCTTTATTGGATAAAGAAGATATACCTCCTGAAAAAAGAGATGATTGGGAGGAGGTTCAGAATTATATTAAAGCAATGGAAATTGCTATTGATTCGTTAAAAAGTTTACCTTTTTCTTCAAGGTTGATAAGGGAAGCCCATAAAACTTTATTAAAAGGGGTACGCGGACAAAAAAAACAACCCGGAAAGTTTCGCTCCAGTCAAAACTGGATAGGTGGTGCAACCATAAATGATGCACATTTTATTCCCCCGATTCATACAACAGTAGCAGAACTCATGGGGGATATTGAAAAATTTCTGCATAACGATGAAATCTATTTCCCTGAATTGCTTAAGATAGGGTTGGTACACTATCAATTTGAAACAATTCACCCTTTCCTTGATGGCAATGGCCGGGTAGGAAGGTTAATGATCCCTTTATATCTTGTAAGCAGGAATATACTTAGAGAACCCATATTATATTTATCCGATTTTTTTGAAAACAACCGGGATCTTTATTATGAGAACCTTATGCTGGTGAGAGAGAAGAACAACATTACTCAATGGTTTAAATTTTTTCTTGTTGGTATTATTGAAACAGCAAAAAGTGGAATAAGAACTTTTGATAATATTCTTCAACTTCAGAAACACAATGAGACAATAATTCAAAGTTTTGGTAGTCGGTCGGCAAATGCTCAGAAAGTTATAAACTACTTATATCAAAGGCCTATCATTAATGCTGAAAAAGTTAAGAAAACAACAAATCTTTCAATGCCATCAAGTTATAAATTATTGGAATTGCTGGAATCAAATAAATTAATAAAAGAGGTTACCGGAGGTCAAAGAGGACGGATGTATGTATTTGAAAACTATTTAAGATTATTTAGAGAATAATACTCATCTCAAATCAATCCCGATCCTTACTTTTATACAACGAAATATTCAATTGATACACTTCGCAAAAAAGCAAAAGGCAAAATTGACTATCCCATGACAGCAATGGAGTTCTGGAAAATTATTGCGCCTGAAGTTGTAAAATTAAATGACGGGCATACCGGCCTTTACTTTCCTTATCAGGTCCGCAAAGACTATTTAGTATCTGTCTATTAAGTAAGTGTTTAGTTTAGAATGTTCGAGTTCAAGGCTTGCGAAGCTATTTAATTTCAAGAGTTTACTGGTGTAAATGACTAAAATTAAATACGAGCGTAACGCAGAAATCGGACATTAGAGACAAACACTATTTAGATTGAACAGGCACCTTATACCTTCTCCAGAATTTATAACTGCTCAATGAAGTGAAAGTGACTATTCTGTTGACGAATTTATAACGCATTAAAAAATGTAAAATTCTATAACTCATAAAAACAAATACCAGGAAAATAGCTGCATCAATAATTGTCCAAAGATTCCTCGTAATAACCGATTGATTAATCCAATCCAGAATACCCAGATACTTTATACCGCTTATTAATAGAGGAGATATAATCAATGAAGATAAAATAAGCAATATGGTTGAAAAAGTATGGGTAGTTTCAATTGCCCTTTCAGGACAGGCATTCACACATCGCATACAACTTTCGCATTTATAGGTCCAGAATGGCCTGTTGCCAATCATTTTAATTGCACCAACCGGACACTGAATCACACATTTCTCACAATTATTGCAGGCGTCTGTTGCGATTAAGGTTTTTGCCAGAAAAAATCGTCCTATGAAATAGTATCCAAAAGTAATTGGTAACATCAAAATATCAATAGGTAATGACAATAATGCTTTATATTTTCTTTTACCGTCTATCAATTCGGTAGCAAAATTATTTACGATTCCCTCGCATCTTTTATAAATGGAATGTACAACTTTTTCCCTTAATCCCGGATGAAGGATCAACCAGTTAGAAGGCAGGTCAAGAGGTTGCATACCCACAATTCCATATCCTTTTAGCCGAAGTAATATAGCTGGAAAAAATTGGGCAGCGCCACTGATGCCTGGTAAAAACAGTTTGGATAATTTCAAACCTCCGCGTGTATTTAAAATAAATACATCAGCATTTTTGAGACGGGGAAATTTCCAGATGAATTTAAGCATGAGTGGAGGCAAATTAAATCCATGTGTGGGCGAACAAAAGCCAATGAGTATTTTACCGGTTATTTCCGGAATCTCAATTTTTTCAAATCTGTCGATATTTATTAATTGTGTGTTAAGACCTTTTTCTTTTGCGATCTTTTCAATCCATATTGCAGCATTCCTGGCATTCCCGGTGCCGGAAAAATAGTATATGATTAATTGATCGTATTTCATAAAAATGGCTTTTGTTTAAAATCACGCCATTAACTCAATTTATCCGTATCAAATGTAAGAATAATAATCAAGTTAAAAGTAAAAACGGTAATACCACTAATTTAGTGGAACCCCGAAGATTCGGGGCGATAATAAAAAACACTATCCTAAATGCAAAAACCCAACAATGTGTTATACAAGCCACTTATTATCAAAGATTTAATTGTTGCAAAATATTTAAGCATTTAAGCATTATAGCATTTTATCATTATAAATAAACTTATTAATAAAGCCATAGAATAATTATTTACCAACTTGTCCCGACTTTTTCGGGATTAAAATAACAGTAGAACCGTAAAAACTTATACCCGCACACCATACAATCAGTAACCATAACCAAACATCATTTTTCCTAAAATATCGTGAAATATCATTAGGGATAGTTTGCGTAAATCTTAAGAATTAATTTTCATATTATTAAAAATTAGTCAGTTATGAGAATGTGTCAACTTTTGGCATCGCATTTGACAACAGCTGTGTCAATTATGAAAATTTGTAATTTATAAATCACAATTGAATGAAAAAACATGTATTGAAAGGAACGGTGAACTATGAAGCCATAAAAATCAATCCTGCTGAACTTAAATCCCTTGAGAAACAAATTGCAGAATTTCCGCTTACAGATGAAGTAGGAGATAGGAATAAGTCATTCTATATCAATACTTACAGGGAAAATACCTTGCCTGCCGGTACTAAACTGGAATTTTACACCTACGATTGGACGCTAAATGAATTGAAAGTTAAGATAGTGGATGAAAGCGCAGCGCCCGAAACAGAAGTTTCCAATATATTTGCTTTCACCCCATCAAAACTTTTAAAGAAGAATCAGGTTGAAGCGCAGCTGTTCAATAATCTTTATACGCAAACAGCTTACAGGAACGGTGACAAGGAGAAAATTGACCTTGATACACGCGATACCTATTATGGCGGATTGTTTTATATGCTTTATGGTGTTACAAATTCGTCACGGGTCAATGTAGGATTTGATTTGAATGTGAAGGCGGTCTATATCGATACAACCAAAGGTAACCCTTTAAAAGTATTCAAGTTCAAAACTACACCTTATTCAAGAACAGCCGTTTCATCAATAGGCCCGAAAATTAAATTTCAGCCATTGAGGAACGTATCAAACTTCTCTATTCAAAGCGCTTTCTGGGTCCCGATATCAAAAGATCTTGAATCCATCGAAGAAGACAACGATTATCCCTGGCTTGATTACCATATGTATACATGGTGGAACCAGTTTTTCTTTGATAAGACATTTGGCAGTAACTGGCAGATTTTTACGGAAGCTGATCTATTGTTCAGGTTTAAAACTAAAAACAGCAATACGGCAACACACCTTGATATACCAATAAGTTTTTTTTTAAGTTGGTTCCCAACAACCAAAGCTACCATCTATTATCAAATACAGTATGCACCGAGGTTACAGTTGCAAAAAACAGAAAACTATAATGGTGAAGGCCAGTTGGAATCAACTGTAAATCCCTTTGAATTAACATCGGATTATGCACACACAGGGTTAGGTGGTAAATATCAGATAACAAAGAATTTAAATATAGAAGCATCCACCACTTATTTCTTTACTTCAATGAATGGTGGGGCAGGTTCAACATATAATCTTGGAATTAGAATAATTTTGTAACTTTATGCGTTTTTTTTACAGGTCAGAATACCAAAAACAAATATTAATGCTTGGAGCGATATCCATATTATTTTTTATATACGCAAGT
>JAIOTR010000402.1 GCA_021106665.1 Bacteroidales bacterium | reverse complement strand
TGATATTCTCTCAACATATCCAGCAATTCATCAGCGTCATCAGATATAAAAATGTTGTTCCTGTGTTCTACCCGCACAAATCTTTCGTCAACTGCGTGGTCAAGAAATTTTATCAGTGAATTGAAATAGCCGTTTACATTCAATAATCCAACAGGTTTATCAATGATCCTTAACTGGTTGTGGGTTAAAACTTCTGCCAGTTCATCTAATGTTCCAAAACCACCCGGTAGCGCTACAAAAGCATCTGATAATTCAGTCATTTTTATCTTGCGTTCCGACATACTATCCACTATGTGTAATTCTGTCAGATTATCATGGGCAATTTCAAGATCAACAATGCTTTGCGGGATAACACCTATGCTTTGCCCACCGGTTTCAATAACAGCATCGGCCAGGATTCCCATTAGTCCAACTTTTCCACCACCATAAACCAGGGTAAGATTTTCCTGACTGATTAAATGTCCAAACTGTCTGGTAGCTGTTTTATAAATTTCATTCTTGCCTGTGCTGGATCCACAGAATACGCAAATACTTTTCATTTCTAATCGTTTATTTGAAGGTAGGCAAAAATAGTAAAAAAGATAATCTTATTTTTGCAACATGGAATCAACCCGACAACTTAAAGTATCTAAACTATTACAGAAAGACCTGGGAGAAATTTTTCAGCGTGAGAGTAAAAATTTGTTCAGGAGTGCGATGATAACTGTAACGAAAGTGCATGTAACGCCCGACCTTTCAATGGCCAGGGTTTATCTGAGTTTATTTGCAATTGAAAATAAGGATAGATTGTTGGAGCAAATTCAAGTTCATGCAAGAGAAATAAGATATAAACTTGGACAGCGAATCGGCAAGCAGGTCAGAGTTGTTCCTGAATTACATTTTTATCTGGATGATTCATTGGACTATATCGAAAACATTGAACGGTTACTTGATGACTAAACCAACTATTCAAAATTTAAAATTCATCATTTAAAATTTAAAATGCAGTACGATCCCATTAAAAGAGCATTAGGTGAAGTTTTTAATAAACAGCCCTTTCTTAGAAAGCTGTTTTACAAGTTGCTTGATTTACTATTACTGCGCACATGGCATATTAAAAAGGAAATCAGAAAATGGGCAAAAGGGAGGAAGGATAATATTCAAATTTTAGATGCCGGTTCCGGATTTGGCCAGTATGTTTTTTATATATCCGGGAAAAACAATAAATGGCAAATAAAAGGGGT
The DNA here is from genome assembly GCA_021106665.1 of Bacteroidales bacterium. Taxonomy (GTDB): domain Bacteria; phylum Bacteroidota; class Bacteroidia; order Bacteroidales; family JAADJA01; genus JAADJA01. The sequence continues at coordinate 3,061 of JAIOTR010000402.1, read as the reverse complement.
GGATGTTAAGGAGGAACAAATAGAAGATTGCAGTAAATTTTTTAACAAGATCGACAGAACAAATGTTTCATTTAGTGTAGAAGATTTGACCAAATTTCGAACTGATGGTGACAAAGACCTGATACTCTCAGTTGATGTTATGGAGCATATTCTTGATGATATTGAAGTATTCAGAAATTTTCATGCATCATTAAAACCAGGTGGTATGGTTTTGATTTCTACTCCTTCAGACCAGGGAGGGTCGGATGTACATGATCACGGCCATGAATCGTTTATTGATGAACACGTACGGGATGGTTATAATATTGATGAAATCCAGGATAAACTTAAAACAGCAGGATTTAATAAAACAGAAGCTTATTACAACTATGGCACACCTGGCAAAATATCATGGAAGCTTTCGATGAAATACCCAATTCAAATGTTAAATACTTCAAGATTGTTTTTTATTATTCTGCCGGTCTATTATTTGATCACTTTCCCGGTTTCACTAATTTTGAATTATCTGGATGTTTCATTAACTCATACGACCGGTACAGGATTAATTGTTAGAGCCTGGAAATAATGGATGATAGTTTTAAATAGGAACTGTTTAATGGTATTGTAATTTGAAAATTAAAGTAAGTGGTCGGAAGCATAAAGTCGGAAGCCGGAAGAAAAAACTTCGAACTTCCATCTTCGGACTTCTGGCTTCTGACTTCAAACCCCGAATCGCTTATGAAGTATATTTGTCATAAATTTTCAAACTAAATGGGTAATAAAAAATAGGAAACAATGATTCTTCATAACTTTAGCTCACTTTAGGCACTTAAAACTTTAGGCACTAATTAATGAACTTCCCCTTCTACATAGCAAAGCGTTATCTCTTCTCAAAAAAGTCGCATAACATCATCAATATCATTTCAGGGATTTCTGTTTTGGGTGTTACAGTTGGAACAATGGCTCTTATTGTTGTCTTGAGTGTTTTTAACGGATTCGAAGACCTGGTAAAATCACTTTATAATACATTTGATCCGGATATACTTATTACAGTTAAAGAAGGCAAAACGTTCGATGCAGATAAGTTTCCGGAAGATAAAATCAGAAGTATACCTGGTGTTATAAGCTATACTGAAGTTGTTGAGGAAAACGCATTGTTGAAATACAAATCCGAACAGCACATTGTTGCTTTAAAAGGGGTAAGTGATGATTTTCTGAATAACAATCCTTTGGACTCCATGTTGGTTGACGGCAATTTTATATTGAAAGGTGAGAATTTGGATTTTACTGTAATGGGATATTTGGTCGCCTATTCACTTGGAATAAAAATCAATGATTTTAATAACCCATTACAAGTTTTTGTCCCAAAACGAACTAAAAAACGACTCACGACTATTGACCAGTCTTTTAACTCGGGATATCTTATTCCTTCGGCAGTATTTTCCGTTCAACAGGAAGTTGACTCAAAATATGTCATTGTTCCGATAGACTTTGCGAGAAAATTGCTTGATTATAGCAGTGAAGTCACAGGAATAGAAATCAGGTTGGAACAAGATGCTGATCTTGATAATATTCAGGGACAAATTGAAAAAATCATAGGTAATAATTATTTGGTGAAAAACAGGTTCCAGCAACAGGAGCTTTTGTATAAAATCATGAAATCGGAAAAATGGGCCATTTTCTTCATTTTAACTTTTATCTTAATTATCGCTGCATTCAACGTTGTCGGCTCACTATCGATGTTGATACTTGATAAAAGAAAAGACATTGCTGTAATATTTAGCATGGGCGCTACCGGGAAACGGATAAAAAGAATATTTCTTAACGAAGGATTACTGATAACATTAATCGGATCAGTGTCAGGATTAATTCTGGGCTATTTGCTTTGCCAGATACAAATGAAATTTGGATTGATTAAACTGGGCAGCGAGGCCAATGCTTTTATTGTTCCTTATTATCCTGTAAAGGTTGAGACTCTGGATATACTCGCTGTTTTTGGTATTGTTTCTCTGATAGGTTTGGTTGCAGCCTGGTATCCTGTTAAACAAATATCTTCCAGGTATTTACAGCAGCGAATTTCCGACTTTCTCAAAAGTCAATAAAAAGTAAAAACATTGCAACCTTTTATAGCCCTTAATTGTCTAACTTTTGCAATTAGGTTTTTTTATAGGGAATAAGTAATTTTGCACCCCTCTAAACAAAAAGAAATCAATTTATTAACTTTTAAATAAATGGCAATGAAGAAGACTACTCTATTTGGAAGAATTCAATCACTTATACTGTTGTTTGTGTTTATTTCCGGATCTGTTTTGGCTGGGAATATTGTGGTAAACAACAATGTTTCAAATAGTCTTAAAATGAATGAAAACACATATTCATTCATTAGTATTACGAACACAATATCTGATATTGGATTAGTGGATGTTAAAACCAAAGAAGGCTATTTTACTCTGCTTAATATTGAAAACTATGGAAAATCAGTCATATTGGGAGATCCTCAACTTCCTGTAATTAAAAGATTGATAGAGGTTCCATTAAATGCTGATTTTAATATTGAGATCATTTCTCAAAATTATAGTGAATTTAACCTCTCAGACTACGGAGTTTACGATTATTTAATTCCTACTCAGCCCTCCTTATCGAAAAGCGATGACCCTGAAGATGTTGAGTTTGTTTATAACAAGGACATATACACACAAGATAGTTACTTAGGCCAGGAATTGGTTACAGTTGTTGACCTGGGTATGATGCGGGGAGTGAGAATTGCCAGGGTCGAAATTGCACCTGTATTATACAATCCTGTACAAAATACCATTAAGGTTTATGGTGACCTTGAGGTAAAAATTAATTTCACCGGTGGCGATGTTCAGTCAACAATTCAAATGAAGGAAAATATGTTCTCGCCATACTATGAAGGAATATATGGTGAGTTAATGAATTACAAACCAATTGATGGAAAAGAGCTTATTACCGACGAGCCTGTAACTTATATTATTGTTGCTGATCCGATGTTTGAATCAGCACTTCAACCTTTAGTTGAATGGAAAACTAAAAAAGGATTTTATGTTGTTGAGGCTTATAC
>JAIOTR010000144.1 GCA_021106665.1 Bacteroidales bacterium | reverse complement strand
TCAACTATCAATCATCAGCCAGGATTTAAGAAGAAGTTTTTTGAGCTTCTCTCTTTGTGTATGAATACACTGATTTATGCAGATGCTTTGTTGAAAATGTATAATTTCCTTGTTGTGCGCGAGAAAAGCAAAGGGGAGTCAAAGCGCATCTATGATAAATACATTCAGTACGCGTATAAAAACCGGCGAAATTATGTGATCAGCAAATCGCTGGAATTATTAAAAGCGGCTGTGGATGAATTCAACCGGTTGGAGTATCGTGATGTTTCACTTCCGCGAGTTGGTATTGTCGGGGAGATATTCATGAAATACAATCCGCATGGAAATTTTAATACGGAAAACTGGTTAAGGGATCATGGGGTGGAGGTAGTTACATCCCCGATGAATACCTTTTTCGTTGAATCGCTCGTTGATGTTAAATTCAATAATGATAATCATGTTGAAAAAACAGGGTTGATAGAGCTGATGTTTCACAAGATCATCGAAAGGCGCGTTGGAAGGTATATTGATAAAGTTAATGGAACCCTTGGTGGCTTTCATCATAAGCTGACAAGGATACCGAGAATTGATGAAATTGAAAAACAGGCCAGAAAGGTGGTAAGCCTCATCCATCAGTATGGAGAAGGTTGGCTGCTGCCCGGGGAAGTGGTGATGTATGCGGAAGAAGATGTAAAGAATGTGCTTTCGCTCCAGCCATTTGGCTGCATAGCGTGTCATTTGGTCTCCAAAGGGATTTCAAAGCGGATCAAAGAATTGTATCCTGATATCAATATCTTATTTTTGGATATGGATGCCGATACCAGCGAGGCCAATATTCACAACAGACTGGAGTTTTTTGTGAAGAATGCTAAGAATGCAATGGAACTAGAGAGATCAAAATTTATTACTATTCCAGATAAAGTAAGATGAGTAAGAAATCGAACAAAATAAGTTGTATATTGTCATTTCGAGGGAAGCGAAGCGACGAGAAATCTGTTCTTGATAACTTACAGATTTCTCACCCCGCTAATCCAGAAAGCTTTCGGGAGGGGTTCGAAATGACATGATCATTAAAATTGTAGAATTAAAACAGGATATATAAAAAGTACAAGGTAGCGGTCACACTGAGCCTGTCGAAGTGTAGACCATATCGTTTCTCAAATATGTTTCGACAGGCTCAACATGACCGGAGGGGAAATTAGAACTTTTGATATATCCTTAATAACATAATTAACAGTTATGCTAAACTATATTTTATGGAACGTTGATCCCGGTATCTTCACGGTTCTGGGAAGAGAGATCAGATGGTACGGGCTTTTGTTTGCTCTATCCTTTTACCTCGCCAGTTTGATCCTTGACAAAATCCTTCAAAAGAAGGGCATGGACCAGAAACAGGTAAGCAAGCTCATCATTTACCTCATTGTGGGTTGTATCGTCGGTTTGCGCCTGGGACATTGTCTGTTCTACGAACCCGGCTACTATTTAAGCAATCCGCTTGAGATCCTTAAAATATGGAAAGGCGGCCTGGCCAGTCATGGTGCTGCCGTCGGTATACTCATAGCATTGTATTTATTTGTTCGTAAAACCAATAGATCATATTTTTGGCTTTTAGACAGGATTGTTATCACGGTTCTATTTATTGCCCCGTTTATCCGCACCGGAAACCTGATGAACTCAGAGATTATTGGCGACAAAAGCGGCAATCCTCTGGCCTTCATTTTTGTGAGGGGGGTAGATGATGAATTATCAGGGCGTCATGCCAAATTTATAGAGGATACAAGGATACGGCAGACGGGCAATGACACCGTTGTAGATAACACCCATTACACCGAGTTGAACCTCGAAGTGTATTTCAAAAAAAATATCCCCGAAGACAAAATTGATGATTACCTGTACCGGTATTTTGTTCAGAGAATCGACAGGGATGAGGATTTAAGGTATAATGTAAAACTTTTCACACCCGAACCGGAAGTGGTGGTAACCGAAGATGCACGGAACTACAAAGCGGTGATGTCAATTTACGGCATCCCGCGCCATCCCAGCCAGGTATACGAAACGCTGGCCTATTTGATATTCTTTCTTGTGTTCTTTTTCTATTACAACAAACGAAACGGCATGATCCGTGAAGGATTCATTTTTGGGATGTTCCTGATCTGTGTATTTGGGTTCCGGTTTTTTGTTGAATTCTTCAAGGAAGTGCAGGTACCTTTTGAAAACTCCATTATGCTCAATATGGGGCAGCTACTGAGTTTGCCGCTTGTTCTTTTGGGGGTGTTTATGGTTTTGAGATCGAGGGGAAAGAAGGCTTCATAACGAGTATTAGGCACTGGGTTTTATTTTCCAATAGCCTTAATAATTCTATCCTCTTTTATCAACACATCTCTCATTAGTAATTTGTAAGGAAACTGTTTGTGTTTCTTTGAGTTTTTAAATCCGTCAAGTATTTTAATTAGAGAAGAGGCTGTAATTAATGATAGATTCAAATCGTATTCAAGTTCAGTATCATTTATGAAGTCATCACTAAAATCGGGAGCAATTAGTAATGATTTAATGATTTTATAATCCTTTCCTTTTGCAAGTCCTGCATATGATTTCATCTGTCTTGAAACAGAACTAAACTTATTGTATCCACTTTCCTTTACAGTTTTACATTCAATTAATATTAACTCGTTGTTACCTAAGTTGAGTAGAACATCAATCTTATCCTTTTTTGTATTTAAATCTTTTTTAAGTTTTTCATCAACAGTAAAGCCTAAATGAGTAAAAATAGACTTTGTTAATTCTTCAAACTTTAAACCTAAATCAGCTTCTTTTATGATAATTCCATTTTCTTTAAGTGTGTTTAAATCCCTAAATCCAATGTTAACGTAATTTTCAAGATATAAATTTTCAGAATCTTTGTAAACATCAAGAATGTTATC
>JAIOTR010000143.1 GCA_021106665.1 Bacteroidales bacterium | reverse complement strand
GAAAAGCAGAGGCAGTTGTTACCGGCCAACCCTCAAGCATTTCAAAGCTAACGGCTGTCTCACAAGCGGAAAGGGTGACGATATTGTAAAGATCCAGATTTTCAATCTGGTAAATATCTTCAATTTTAAGCCTGCCGTCATCATTCGCATCAGGATTAGAGGCAAGAACAAGATATGAGTTTTCAAAATTATTATAATCCAAAACACCATGTGTTGCCAGATGCAGGATGTTATAATCTTCCGGAATATTGATAACCTTATCCCGGGTAGCTTCTTCCCTAACGTAAACCTTCGCATCAGGAAAGATATTTTTAATTTCATTTACTTCTGTTTCTGCAAACGGTAGGCTGTTATCCGCATTACCCAGAGCAACAATATTGAATTGTTCTGTTTCTGCAACTGCAAAACCAAACCTGAGTTTATTGGTATATAAAATCTCATAATCCTCAATCATGTAATTTAAATGACCATTCTCATCACTATAACCCAACACTTGATACGGAAGATAATAAAGAATACCATTGGGGATAATAACAAGTTTTTCCTTATCACTAACTTCATCGATTACCGGTCCAACCAACAAATTGTATAATTTTTCTGAAAGCATTTTAAACACATCCTCATTATCCGGCACATCATCAGAAAAAGCTAAAGTGGCCGCCCCACGCAATTCAATGGTGTCGGAACTGATAAAAGAAGGCCGTGTAAGAAGCGCATGCATATCGTGAATATCATTTTCCAGTTCCTGGATATCAATATCTACAACACGTGCATAAACCGAATCTTTTGTAGCAACAAATATATAGAGTTTATCTGCTCCGATCAGGTACAATAAAGTAGCCATATCATCCGGAATATTTCTTTTTGCCGCCCTGAATTCTTTAGGATTCACACTGCTGCTGAAATAGTTCATTAGGTCAGGATAATTCTGAATGGTAGTATTGATAAACGACATATACTCTTTTTCAGTCACCGTTTGTATATCCTCCAGCTTTTTAATCAGGTTGGCACTTTGCTGACTTTCCGGTTTGGATTTTTCTTTGGACAGTTCTTCATTTAATTGATCCAGCTTGTTCTTTAAGTCTTTTTCTGCTTTTAATGCATCATTTTTTGATTCATCGGCAAATTGCACATCCATATTACCGAACTTCGATTTCATGTTATCGTTGTTCGCCCTGTCAAGATAATCCAATGCATCCTCAATCCTGTTTTGATCAATCAAAAGTTCAATGATCTTTTCAAAAACATTCAACCGCATCTCATCTTGCTCGAAGGTTTTTTTAGCCTCCTCCCCCCCAGTCATTTTAGTACTAATCAGATCTAATACTCCAACTGCCTCTTCCAGGGTTTCAATACTCTTTTCAATTTCTCCAAGTTTCTCTTCAGCCACTGCGAGGTAATACATACTTCCCCAAATATATTTAGTCGAACCGATTTCCCTGGAAACCTGGATAGATTGTTCAAGTTGATCAACAGCCAACCGGTATTGCTCCATCTCAAAGTACATTTTTCCATAATAAAATTTTAGTTCTATCAATGATTCCTTTTGGCCAATTTTTTCAATGATATTACCGGCTTCAATAAAACACACCTCCGTTTCATCATATCGCCCTAAATCAGTCAGTAACTTTCCTTTTGTTAACAAGGTACTTGCAATACGCGGTTCAATTTTCCCCTCTCTCGCAATCCTAAGGCCTTCATTGATCCATATTTCTGCATTATCATAATCTTTATATTCAAGGTATATTTCGCCGATATTCACCTTGAGAATCGACATAAATTCACTGTTGTTACCCGGAATATCAAGAATTTTGTGTGCCTCTTCAAACTGCTTCATGGCTTTCTCATAATCCTTCTGCCAATAATAAATGGTACCGATATTGTTGATAGGTGTAGCCCTGCTGTATTCATTACCCACAATTTGTAAAATACTATCGGTGAGATAATAATAATTGATGGCAGTTTTATATTCTCCCATAGCATTGTAAGTATTGCCAAAATTCAAATAGATACCAGAAATATTCCATGAGTTATCTACTTCCTGGCTAACTTTTAAGCTTTCATTGATCAAATCAAGGGAGGCCTGAAATTCACCGGTCATTCTTTTTAACTGGCCCTTCCCGCTTAGTGCCTGTGAAATAAAATCCCTGTTGTTTATTGCTTCCGCTATTTTCCTGGCTTCTTCAAAATACATTTCAGCTTCATCAAATGAACCCTGGTTAGTGTAATCATATCCAAGGTCAATATTAATCTCAGCTACCGAACCAATTTCTTCGATTTCAGAATAAATTGACAGGGACTTGTTATGCTGAAATAAGGTTTCTTCAATATTACCCCTGGACGAAAAAAGATATCCAAATATTCTGTGACTGTAAGCAATCAGACTTTTACTATCAATTTCTGTTGCAATCCTGAAAGCTTCATTATAATACTCTTCGGCTTTATCAAAATTATATTTATGATGATGTTGAATTCCTCCCAGGTTAATATAATTGTAAAACTGGCCCGATTTATCATCAATCTCTTTCTGAACTTCAAGACTTTCAAAATAATGCGTCGAGGCATCATCAAACCTATTGACTTTATAATAGGCGTAACCGATATCTGTTAAAACTGTAGCGAGGTCAATTCGGGCTTCAATCTCCCTGTAAATGGTTTCAGCTTTGCTATAATATTCAATGGCCTTGTAATAATCCTTTCCATTGAAATATGTATTTCCCAGGTTGTTACTAATTTCTGCTGTGGCTTTTTTATCACCTACCTCTTCATACAAACTTATTGAACGATCAAATGCTTCCAAAGCCTTTTTGGGATCACCACTTTCCTTATACAAATCACCCAGTTTCGACCAGGAGTATGCCTGGCCTTTTCTGTTATTCGCTTCTTCTCTCAGTTCTATGGCCTTATTATGTGACTCAATGGCTTTTTCATATTCACCCAATGTCCAGTAAGTCTGTCCTACGTTCGACATGGAATGTCCAGCTCCATCTTTATCATCGGTTTTGATTTTTATTTCATACGCTTTCATGTATTGCTCATTGGCCTTTTTTGTGTTTCCTTTTAATGAATTCGTATAAGCCAGGTTATCAAATGCATCTGCTGCACCGTTTTGGTTTCCCAGTTCTGTATAAAGCTTTAATTGCCGTTCATAATATACAAGCGCTGTATCATAATTGCCTGTAGTATAATTGATCTTTCCCAACCATCCCAACAAATCTGTCTGTCCATCAACACCTGACAGGGTATTGGCATCTCTGTAATATTTTATTCCGTCTTCAAAATATTCTGTCGCTTCTTTATACCTGCTCAAATTATACAAACTTATGGCAATGCCTTCGTAGGTTCCCCCAATACTTTCTTTCAGGTGACTAGTGGGGTCATCTTCCAATGCCTGCAATTTTAAGGTGAGACTCTCTTCAAAAATGTCGAGAGAAGTTACATATTCACCTCTGCTATTATGAATATGTGCAATATTGTGTAAAGAATAAAACTGCCCATTGATGATATTAAGATTTTTGAACATTTCATAAGCTGTGTTATATTTTTCAAGCGATAGCTCGTATTCCTGTTTTTGATCATCCATATACGCTGAACTGTACTGTGCCCATGCCTTATAGGTTGAGTCATTCAGTACTTCTGATACTTTGGAAAGAAGATTCACCAACACTTCGGCTTCCTCAAAATAACCCTTGCCAGATAGATCTTCAGCCTCCTCAAACCACTCAAAATAAAAACTGCCATCATAAAGATCCTCTCTATACATCTGTAGTGTTGAACTGAATATTGCATCATCTGCAGCATCCAACAACAACTGCTTTAATTCCCGGTCGCTGACAGGGCAATCGTTGATGATCCATGTGGCATAAGTTTCGTTGATCTTCCATGTGTGCCCCATATACTTCCCTGGAAAACATTGAATAAAATACAGGAAAGCTCTAATATCTTCAGGTGATGATTTTTCCATGGCCTCCAACATACTTAAGCCATTAAACCTTCCTGATTCGCACATATGCTGCCATTGGGGGTTCTCTTCCAGGGTTGGTTTGATCATCTCGGCCGTTTCCAGAATATCATCCTTCATCATAGCCAGCATAACCTCCTCAAGGGCTTCACTGTCGTAATAGAAAAGATGTCTCGGATAATAAAGAGGCTCTGCATAATTATCAAGAAAATCAATATTAAGCATGGCCAGTTCATAAAAGATGCTTGGATCTTCACTTTCGTGGATCAAAGCCGGCAAGGTTACCATATCACCGGCAAAAACATTTGTTCTGGGATTGGTTGGATCAATCAGGTTGATCAAAACATTGGCTTTATTGGGAAAAATCTCAAGCACTTCCGCCTTACCAAGCGAAAGGTTGCCCCTGTTTTCATACTCTTCTAAATAAATACCTTTTACATCTCCTTTACTACCCGCAAAAATACCATCGTTACTACCCGAACTTAAAACTACCCAGACACTATCGTAATTTTGCCTAAACACGGTATCAATCCTGAAATAAACATTTGTTGAACTGACAGACCTCAAGGTTGTTAATTCCACTTCCACGTCATTGGCTTTAACAGCCTGATGAGCGCTTGTAAGTTGATTCAACATTTCCCTGGCTTTTTCCATATCCCCTGCTTTCCTGAACAGGCGCATGGCGTATTCATAGTGGCCAATAGCAAGATTATACCAGCCGAAAGCCTCATAGTACAGCGCCGCTTCTCCAGCAATTTCAGCGAGAAAAAGCGTATCCGGATCTTCGAGTTCAAACTCGGTTAAAAAAGCGCTGTCTAATGCCAAGACAAAATTTACATAATCTTCTGCAATTTTGTATTCTTCTGCTTTGTCTTTATAATCAGCGGCTTCCTGGCTTTTTTGAGCAGACATTTGAAAGGTAATAGCAATTATAAATATGATAGTATAGAGCAGTTTTGAGGTTTTCATTTTATTAAGTATTTATACCGAAAAGTTTGATAAAGATATATTAAAAACAAAATACATTCCAGAATGACTGTAGTTGATAAAATTCCTTACATTTGGTGTACAATTGTGAATGTCACCTTTTAATAACAATATTCAATCGCAAACCGAAATATAGTAAATGAAAAAATATAGTCCAAAAATATTAATCGTTGATGACGACAAGCTTTACCTTAAGCAATTTAGCGCTATCCTAAGTAAAGAAATTCAGGCAAAATATTATTTTTCATATAGTGCCAAAGATGCGATAGAACTGATAAACAAGAATTCTTTTGCAATTATTCTTTTGGATGTAAACATACCGGAAAAAAACGGATTTGAATTAGCAAAGGATGTTCGTAACTCAAAGTTAAACAAACACACACCCATAATTTTTATCACAGGGATAAGTATTGATGACCAAAGTGTGTTTGAGGGATATAAAGCCGGTGCAGTAGATTATTTATCTAAACCGATAAATAAATTTATACTGTTCAGTAAAATTAAAACTTTTTTAGAGCTTGACCTTCAGAAAAATGAATTGTTGAATACCCGAGATAAATTAAAAAGAATAAATGAGAGTTTAGAAAAACAAGTTGATCAGCGGACACTGCAATTAAAAAAAGAATTAGATAGAAATATTAATGCCAATAGAGAATTACAAGTAATAGCAAATCAATTAAGAGAGAATTATCTTTTTCTTGAAACCCTGATTGAGACTATGCCAAATCCGATTTATTATAAAAATGAGAAAGGGGAATACCTCGGATGTAACAAAGCATTTGAAGAGTTTCAGTCCGCTAAAAAAGTAGACATTATAGGTAAAACGATTTACAACCTGACTTTAAAAGAATATGCCGACAAGATTACCAAAATAGATAAAGAAATTCTTAAATCGGGGGAAAAACAAAATATCGAAATTAAAGCGAATAAACCTGATGGCTCTATCAGGAATTTAATCCTGTATAAAAATCAGTTTCAAGTCGCACATACAGGTAAATTTGGAATTGTAGGCACCATTGTAGATATAACCGATTTAACAAAGGCTAAAGGATTTTTAAAAATTCAACATACCATTGACTATTTATCCTCGCTCGAAAAAG
>JAIOTR010000535.1 GCA_021106665.1 Bacteroidales bacterium | reverse complement strand
CGTTATCCCATCCCATCTGCATAACCCGTTATCCGTTCCAAACCACATAAATCCCAGGGAATCTTTTGTGATAGTTGTTATATTATTTGATGGCAATCCGTCTTTAGTATCAATAACCACCGGATTACTGAATTTGTATTGTGCAGATAAGAGGCCAGAGAGCAGAAAAGTTAAAAGGATAATCAACAATTGCTTTTTAAGAGCATTTTGGTTTAATGCAGGAATTCTTAAAAATTCTTTAAATGCTATTGTAACAGGTTTCGTCATTTTGCAATTCTTAATATGCCATACACGTATTATGTTTCAAATATACAGATAATATACTTAAATAGAGTTATCTAAAATTTTGTTCTAAAATTATTTGACTAAGATGATTTTTAACTAAAGTGTTATTACAAATCAAAAAAATGTGTTTTCGCATACCTTATTGAAAAGAATGGAACTTTAGTCGGCAGATGCATTTTAGATTTGTTTTATTACTATTCACTAATATTAAGTAAATTTGAAATCTGTAAAATTTCTAAAAAACAAACTTTTCATGTTTAAGCATAATTCTTTTCATCCTGGAATAATCATATTGATTGCTTTTATGTTGGTTTTGCAAACCAGCAAAGGTGATTCTCTTAAAGTTCTTTTTCTTGGGAACAGCCATACATTTTATAATGATTTACCCCAATTGACTTATGACCTGGCCTTATCCAACGGGGATACAATAATGTTTGAATCCAATACTCCTGGTGGCTGTACTTTAGGGCATCCACAAAACGGGCATCTTTATAATTCAATTTCTTTGGCTTTGATTGATTCCATGGCCTGGGATTATGTAATTCTTCAAGAGCATAGTTTGTTTGCTGTGATTGAATACTACCGTGATACTTATATGTATCCCGGTGCCCGGTCACTCGACTCATTGATAAAACTGAATAATGAATGTACTGAAACTTTAGTGCAGGTAATATGGGGCAAAAAGTATGGTGGAGTGCATTGTATTAGCTTGAGCTGCACAATTGACTTTGACGATTTTTCACATATGCAGGATTCGTTAACAGCAGAATACTTGAGATTAGGAGATACGTTATCGTGTACCGTAGCACCTACAGGTCCGGCATGGAAACAATCCATACTGGGCGGAGATCCCATAGAATTGTTCCATCCTGATGAAAGTCATCCCAGTTATGCAGGATCGTATTTGGCAGCTTGCGTTTATTATGCTGTGCTTTTTCAAAAATCACCTATTGGCTCACCCTTTTCGGGACAACTTGATCCTGAAGATGCTTTATATCTTCAGCAAATTGCGGATGAAGTGGTCTTTAGCAATCCTGAACTTTGGAATATTAACGGGAATAAGCCAGTTGCAGGATTTGGGTTAATGCAAATTGAAAATACCGTAATATTTACTGATACTTCTGTAAATGCTGATTACTATTTTTGGGATTTTGGTGATGGAACTACAGATACACTACAAAATCCTGTCCACAGCTATGAAACATCGGGGACATACATTGTTACACTGGAATCAAGTACTTCCTGCCACTCAGATATAGCCACCGACACGGTAGTGGTGATTATGACTCATGAAACAGAAATTGAAATTTCTGATCCAGATATTAAACTCCTTCCGGGTAATATTCCAGGAGAATTCATAGTCAGTTCCAGGTATTCCAAAATTCATCAGATTAAAATTTATGGATCAGATGGAAGTATTAAATACACTGAAAGTCTGCAGGGATTAAATGAGTATTTATTAAATATTGACCATTTACCGGCTGGATTTTATATACTTGTAATAGGCCATTCAGAAGGTATTTGTACTTTTAAAATATTGCACCAGTAAATCAGGATTATACCTCAACCTCCAGCTCCAGCATGAAAAAGAGAGTTAATTGGTGTTATAATTATTTTGAGTATCTTTACTTTCACTCATTTTCATATAAAAAATGTGATGAAGAATATTATTTTTAGCATTATTGTATTATTGTTTTCATATTTAGAAATTGTTTCTCAAAATCCATACACATATAGCTCTAAAACACAATCTCACATTCGCAACGATAAAAATGATAGTGAATTGTTTTTGCATGGTCATTGGCCAGATGGTTCATGTAAAGCAAGTGATGTTCAAAATAATATTTGTATAATTGGTACAGGTAGTGCTGTTGATATTATGGATATTTCAGCTCCTGCTACACCGTTAATTGTATCAAGATATGTTTCACTTTATCCGGTTTTTCAGATAGAAATAAATAATAATATTGCCTTTATTGGTTCAGGCAATTTTCATATCCAGGCTTTGGATATCAGTGATCCATATAATCCTGTAGAACTGGGATTCGCAACTCATCCAAACAACTTAAGGGAGTTTAGTATTTCGGGAAATTATCTGTATTCAATAAACTATTGGCAATTTAGAATATGGAATTTTTCTGATCCACAAAATCCTGTTTTAGAGTCATATTTACCTTGTCCGAATAATATGATGTTTTATGGCATTTCTATCTCGAATGATTTTGCTTATATGGCAGTAGGATTATCCGGGATGGCCATTTATAATGTAGAAAATCCAAGCAATCCTATTCAAGTATCTACTGTTGATTTTGAAGGTTATTCCGTTCATGTTTGTAGTGAAGGAAATTATGTATATTGTGCTAACGAAGAATGGGGTATTCGTGTTATTGATGTCACAGATCCTAATACCCCAAATATTATAGGACTAATTACTGGCTTATATGCAACTCATGTTTATGATAAAGATGGACTTTTACATGCAACTTCTGGTGCTTCGATAAGAGCATATTATCTTATTGATGTTGCAGACCCATATAATCCTTTTATCTATGATATGGAATATTTAGGAAGTGAAGGATCTGCAATTCATAATTATGAATATTATACATATATTTCATTCAATGATGGATTTAGTATATTCAATATTTCCAATCCATACAATATAAATTTGATCAATTTTCTAAATACCCCGGATATGTCTATGGATATTGTTGTTAAAGAAGAAATAGCCTATGTTTTGGAATATTATGATGGTTTGTGGATATTAGATGTTAGCCAGCCTGATAAACCGAAAGAAATCTCATCATTTTCATCTGAGGGATATTCATCACAATTGTATTTATATAATGATTGTATTTATATAGCAAACTCAATCGGTTTATATATAATTAATGTTGAAGATCCTGATATGCCGTATTTAGAATGTTATTATCAAACCGAAAAACATGTTTTAGATGTTTATGTTAATGACAGTATTGCTTACTTAGCAAATTCCAGTGATGGGCTAATAATGCTTGATGTTTCGAATCCAGCAATTCCAGAACT
>JAIOTR010000311.1 GCA_021106665.1 Bacteroidales bacterium | reverse complement strand
TGTCAACCTCCTTCACATAATCATAAATGTCTTTTCTTATGTCATAGTCAATGCCCCTGTCGAGATTGCTTTGGTAAGTCCAGAATTTACGGGTTTTGATAATCCTTTCGGTTTCTATCTTTTTGATAATGGATTCTTTGGCAAGATCAAACTGTTTTTGTGCCTGTGGCATATTGTTCATTAAATCAAGCAAAGCATCGGTGGCCTCTTTGAGTTTGTCGGCTTGCGTACCCACAAATCCATAAACAAAATGAGACTTGTCCAATTTGGCAGGTGTGGCAAAAACTGAAAATGCTGAATAGGCCAGGCCCCTTGCTTCCCTTATTTCCTGGAATACAATGGAAGATAATCCTGTCCCGAAATATTCACCGAACAAACGGGCCGGAGGCATTAACGCTTTATTAAATGCCGGGCCTTTGGAAAGCAATAATATATTTACCTGGCTCATGTCGTAATCAACAAAGTATACAATGCTCCCCTCATACGACTGCTCAGTAAATTTTACAGGTTTCGGATAAGGCAAAAGTTCAACCGGAACATTGTGGTATTTATCAATTACAGGAATGATGTCAGCCAAATCCTCTGCTCCATAATAAAACAGTCTGTGCTCGTATGAATAAATACTTTTTAGCATGTCTGTCAGCACTTCCGGATCAATGGTTTTAAGGTTGCCTTGTGATACAATATTTGTAAAAGGATTTTGAGAGCCATACATTCCATAATTAAGCAAACCGCTCCACAAGATGCTGTTTTTATTGAGTTTTGCATCTGCCCGCTTTTTTAATATTCCATCCACGTAATCATCGTATGCTTTTTGGTCGGGCTGCACATTGGCTAAAACATGCTCCAATAATTCTACTCCCTTTTCAAATGATTTTTTCAATCCGTTTATATAAATATAGCAGCGGTCATTACTGACATAAACATCCAGGGATAAACCGTATTTATATAATTCTTTTTGTAGCTCTTCTGCTGAATACCGGTCTGTTCCAAGATATGTCAAATAATTTACAGCCAATGGCAATAACAGGTCATGGTTTTTGCCCATGTCTATGATGTACTGCAAATTAAAAAGCTCATTGGTTTCGTTTTTAATGTAGCTCACTTCAATTCCTGAGGCTAGTTTATCACTGGAAATCTCATTTTCAAAATCAATAAATACCGGGTTTAAGCTTTCTGTTTCGATATTTATAAAATCCTCATAGAATTCAGATTGCTCTTCACGATTAATATCCAAGGGGGTTATTGGTGGTTTTTCCATTTTTACCAGTTCCGTGTTTTCACCGGTACGTTTATACACAACCACATAATTTTCACCATAATGCTCGGTAGCAAAAGCCATCAGGTCTTCTTTGGTAATTTTTTCAAGATCATCAAGAAATTTTAACCTGTCGGAGTAAGAGGCATTATTAATAAAAACGTCAACCATATCGAAAGCCCTTGAAAAATTACTTTCCTGGCTCCTTATCTCGGATAAGCGCAAATCATTAATTACTGCTTCGATTATCCAGTCCTCAAACTCTCCATTCTTAACTTTATCCAATTCGGCAAGTATCAGGTCTTTTACATCTTCAAGTGTCTGATCCTGTCTTGGCTGGCCATAAAATGCATGAATTCCGTAATCTCTCATGAAATAAGGATAAGCTCCTGCACGTAATACTTTTTGTTTCTGATTTAGATTTAAATCAATCAATCCTGCCTGGCTGTTTGATAAGATCATATCAATCAAGGTGACATATTTTTTATCCTCTGAATTATCTCCATTGAAACGAAAAGCTATCCTTATAGATTCTGCATCAGGGCCTATTACTTCTTTTACAACAGGCTCGGTAATGGGCTCTTCAACAGGTTGAACAATCTCTGGTAGCTCAGGATTTGGTTCCATAACACCAAAGTATTTATCAATGAGTGTGATGGTATTATTCATGTCAATATCCCCGGCAATGGCAATGGCAATATTATTCGGGCGATACCATGTTTCAGCAAATTCGTAAATATTATTGATGGATGGATTTTTCAAATGTTCAGGTAATCCGATTACGTCCCTGCCATAAGGATGTGTTGGAAACAGGCCTTCCATCAGCGCCTTATTAAGGCGTGCCCTATCCATATCCTGGTACATATTGAATTCCTCATACACTGTTTCCAGTTCCGTATGGAACAGCCGGAGTACCATATTTGAGAAACGTTCACTCTCAAGCTTGAGCCATTTTTCGAACTCATTGGAAGGAATATCATTGATATAAACTGTCGATTCGTATGAAGTTCCGGCGTTGGTCCTTTTTGCACCGAGACTTGAAACCATTTTATCATATTCATTCGGGGCTGCAAAGGAAGCTGCTATTTGAGAGATGCTGTCAATTTTATTATAAATAGCGAGTTTTTCTTCCTCATCTTCTGTTGTCTTGTGCTGTTCAAATAATACAGTGATCTGGTCGAGATGGATTTTCTCTTTTTCCCAATCGAGGGTGGCAATTTTGCTTGTTCCTTTAAACATCAGGTGTTCAAAGTAATGGGCTAATCCGGTGGTCTCAACCGGATCGGAGGTGGAGCCTGCTCTTACACCGATTAAAGTGGCAATCCTCGGTTCATCTGGATTATAACTCATGTAAACTTTCAAACCGTTTTCAAGTGTATAAATTCTTGCTTTTAAAGGATCATTGGTTACATACTCGTAAGTATAACCATTGCTGTCAGTTGCCGTTTTTACCTCGTACTTTTCGGTTGAACAACTTGCAATTAAAATAATCAGGACCATCAAGATCCAAAACAAATTTAACTTTGAGCTTAAGCTTTTTTGGGAAATCATAGGATTAAATTTTTGGTGAAACATAAATAAACGCAGATGTATTCGGCTTCCATATAAGAATTTTGGAAAAGTAAAAATAGTA
>JAIOTR010000248.1 GCA_021106665.1 Bacteroidales bacterium | reverse complement strand
CCATATTCGTGCATCAATTTGGCCATTTGATGATAAGGTGTATAAACACCCGTTACATTTGAACAGGCAGTGAACGAACCAATTTTTATTTCCCTGTCCTTATACAATTCAAGCTGCTCTTTCAAATTATTCAAATCAACAAGCAATCCTTTCCCGGGCGGTATCTGCACAACGTCAGCAACAGTTTCAAACCAGGAGGTATGGTTTGAGTGGTGTTCCATATGGGTGATAAAAACTACCGGTTTCTGTTTCTCCTTCTGACATTCTTTTCCCTGAATAAATCCACAATGTTTTAGTCCTAATATCCTGATGAATTTATTTACAACACCGGTCATTCCAAAACCGGTAGTAATGATCACATCATCAGGCCCGGCATTGACATGTTCCTTAATCTTCTTGTGAGCAAGATGATAGGCTTTGGTCATTAAGGTTCCCGTCTCGGATGTTTCTGTATGGGTGTTGCCGACAAATGGACCAAACGTATCAATAATTTTTTTTTCAATAGGGCCATACAACCTGCCGCTGGCAATCCAGTCGGCATAGATCATCTGTTGCTGCCCATAAGGTGTTTCAAATTTTAATTCATTACCTATGGTGTTGTCTCTGAATTTCCTGAAATAGTGCTCCATGTTCAACAAAATTAGTGCTCGTCAAAATTAACCATTTTGAAAATAGACAAATCAAAATTATTTAGGGTTGGTTATTAATATGTTTCAAAATAGTCATGATAGAAAAAATAAAATTCTTAATTTGTATTTGAAATTTATCTAAATTTGAATACTGAATTCAAGAAATAATAACCTTAAAAAATTAAATGCCATGACACATACAAAGATTAAGTCCCTGTTTAAATCTACTCAAATCATTGTGATATTTATGTTTTTATTGGGATCAAATTACCAGATCTTTGGCCAGGAATATAATAACGAAGTTAGTGATACTGATCTTGATCTAAACGGAGTATTCGATTTCAGTGAAGAAATTAACTATAATTTGAATTATTACTCGGTGAAAGATACAGGTGACGTAATACATACCATTTATACACCCACAGGGAACAATCAGGGATTAACATGGGATGGAGAATATCTCTGGTGTTCATCAATCTCACTGTATATGATTTATAAATTGGATCCCATTGACGGAACTATCGTGAATTCATTTCCTGCACCGGGAGGATCCAATGAGGGTCTTGCATGGGATGGAACTTATTTGTATGCATGTGAAAATGGTGGCGGCGCTGGTAATCCGGATTATATTTACAAACTAGATACTACCGATGGTACTATAATTTCCTCCATACAACCAGAGAGTATGAGTTGGCCACATGGTATAACATGGGATGGGCAGTATTTATGGACAAATAATTTTGGTCCAAAAACAATTACAAAAATCGATCCCGAAAATGGGCAGGTATTACATACCATCCCCGCTCCAGGTGAAAAATCCATCGGACTGACATGGGATGGACAGCATCTATGGACAGATGATTTTGATGAGGATTTGTTATACAAAATCAGCCCGGAAGATGGTTCGGTGATATATACCGTAGCATCACCACATACCAATCCTCGTGATCTCGCCTGGGATGGTCAATATCTATGGGTTTTAGCCGGCGGTACAGCTTATCAGGTTGATGTTGGTTATACAACATCGGTACTTAATAACTCATATCTGAATACACCAAAAATTTCAGGGTTCCCTAATCCTTTTAAGGAAATTATTACAATTAACTATTCAATCGACCAACCTTCGAGTATTTGCATCAGCATTTCTGACTTTAGTGGAAAACATTTGAAAGTTTTGGAAAAGGATTACAAAACTGCTGGGGATTATGAAATACAATGGAATGGCAATACAGGTAATAATCAAAGATTACCCAATGGTGTTTATTTCTGCACATTAAAAACAGAAAATACTAATCAAGCATTTAAAATAATACTCAGCAAATAAAGGTCATTAAACTTTTGTTTCTATTATTACTTTTTGTTGACACCCTTCCAATTTAAACTGGTTCTAATTTCTATTTTATATATTTTTATCATCATATATAGAACCCTTTATCTGACATTGTAATTCTTAGCTCATGGAGATGATAAATAATAGAATATTAGGACTTTCCCGATTAATTGGCAATACCCCTTTACTGGCGATTGAATTCCTATATAAAGGCAAACCAAGGATAATTTATGCCAAGGCTGAAACCCTGAATATGACAGGTAGCATAAAAGACAGGATGGCTTTTCACATCATCAGCAAGTCCTATAAAAGCGGTAAGCTAAAACCAGGTAATCCAATTATTGAAGCAACCAGCGGCAACACCGGTATCTCCGTGGCAGCTATTGGACGGGCATTAGGACATCCAGTTACTATTTTTATGCCCGACTGGATGAGTGACGAACGAAAAAACCTGATTCATAGCTTTGGGTCAAAAATAAAACTTGTCAGTAAAGAGCAGGGAGGTTTCCTCGGTAGCATTGACTTTGTGAATGGACTTGCAGAAAAATTGGATAATGCCTTTTTACCAAGCCAGTTTACTAACCATGATAATGTGGAGGCACACTATGAAACTACTGGTCCTGAATTGTGGTGGCAATTGAAATACAGGTACCTGAAACCGGATGCATTTATTGCCGGAGTAGGGACTGGTGGAACCGTGATGGGTGTTGGAAAATTTCTAAAGGAAAAAGATCCTCAAATTAAAGTACATCCTCTCGAACCTGCCAACTCCCCTACCCTTACAACGGGTTATAAAATCGGGAAGCACAGGATACAGGGAATTTCTGATGAGTTTATACCTTCTATTGTTGAATTGGATAAACTGGATTCAGTGGTACAGGTAGATGATGGCGATGCCATTATCATGGCTCAGAAAATTGCCGGTATTTTAGGAATAGGAGTTGGAATTTCATCCGGGGCAAATTTCGTAGGTGCTTTGAAGATACAGAATGAATTAGGAACTGAATCGGTTGTGGTAACTGTTTTTCCCGACAGCAACAAAAAATACCTGAGCACTGACTTACTGAAAGAAGAACCAATTAAAAAAGACTTCTTATCACCGGATGTTGATCTACAAAGCTTCAGGGCATTTAAACGTGTTTGTCATACTTGTTGTGACCCTACTGATTGTGTTGAGGCAAAATACCAGGATACGGATGAAGAAATGATTTTACCCTATTGCCCGCGACGGCCACAGAATAAATTTACCATTCCTGATATTAAGGTATAATTTCTTTTTCGACCTGTTAGGTTTGCCTGAGCTTTGGCTCTGTGCCAACCTAACAGGTCAGGGAATTTCAGCAGGAATTTATTGTGTCATTTTTTTCACTATCATTGTATTAGAAATAAAGCATTAATAATGTTCGAAGATTCATATATACTAATTATCATTGTCAGTGTGCTGGTCATTCTTTCATATTCGTACAGTGCACTTTCGGTAAGGACTAAAATTCCATCTGTACTGTTACTCTTATTAACAGGAATTGTAGCAAGGATTGCCTTTGACAAAATGGGCTATGAGATGCCCTCTTTAAAAATTGCGCTTCAGTTTTTTGGGATCATTGGGGTAATATTGATTGTGCTGGAAGGTGCCCTGGAATTGAAACTTAGACGTGATAAGATTTGGCTGATAGTGCGGTCATTTTTTTCTGCATTGGTTATTTTAGCTGTCTCAGCCGTTTTAATAGCATCAGGAATAAAGTTGATGTTTGGTGAATTTACATTTTATATTTGCCTTGTGAATGCATTGCCATTTGCAGTTATCAGTAGCGCCATTGCCATACCCAGCGTTACCGGCATTGACGAAGAAAAAAAAGAATTCATTGTTTATGAATCAATTTTCTCCGACATCCTTGGAATTTTGATCTTTAATTTTATAATAACCAATCCAACCCTGGAAGCCAGTGACTTTACATGGGTTGTAGCTGACTTTTTTATCATAATAATTGTTTCTGTAATTGTCTCAGGATTGGTTCTGCTATTTATTGACAAAACAACCATGAACATCAAGTTCTTCCTGATGATCGCCATCATGGTTTTACTTTATGCTTTTGGTAAAATATTCCATCTTTCATCTTTGCTGATGATACTGTTTTTCGGATTGATACTTAATAATCTTAACCTTTTTTCCACAAACAAACTCAGCAAATACCTGAACATTGAAAAATTGCAAAATGGTATTGACAGGTTTAAAATGATAACAGCGGAATCGGCTTTCCTGATCCGAACCCTTTTCTTCTTTATATTTGGATTTACACTGCAATTGGCATTGTTACTCGATTTTAAAATCATTCTATCAGGATTGATAATAATTGCACTTTTATTTGGAATCCGGTTCCTTTATCTGAAATTACTGGCAAGGCGAAACTTATATCCGGAATTATTTATAGCGCCCCGCGGACTGATCACAATCCTTCTTTTTTATGCCATACCAAAGGAATTTAGTATTGGCGCTATCAGCGAAGGCCTGCTGTTTTTTGTAATCCTCGTAACCAGCCTTATTATGATGTTTGGTTTATTAAGATCTACCTACAAAATACCTGAAATGGAAATCTATATTGGAAATGATAGGATTGAGAAATAATCAGTTTACCAATCAACTAATTCCCCATTTTACTATTCGTCTTTTAAAATCTTCACTTTAATAACTTCAATGGAGCCACCCTGAGTTGTTAAGCTAATCCAGTCATTGTCTTCGGAAAACCAAGTATATTGATTTCCAATCGGGATGAAATAATCTTTTACAGTGTCTTCAGCAGGAATGGGTAAAATATATCCTCCATTTTTCCCTCCCCCTTTACCATAACTCATAAAAACCTTAAAGGTCGAACCCGAAACGTTTTTTGCCCTGATAAAAATGAGACTGCTTTTCCGATCGGTAACAAGGATAGGGTCAAAAGGGAATTTCTTCATGCCATTTTTTTCAATGGTAACTGCAGTGGCAACCATATCCCGAACAGCATTTTCATCCAATATTTTGTTTATCTTATTGATCATCTCGTCAGGATAAGTCTCATCCTGAAAAATCGCTTTAGCAGTCATGTATGATTCTAATGCGAGATCAAGAATCTTTGAGGAGTAATATTTATCCGCATCAGCAATTGCTTTATCATATGCTTGCTGTTGATCCTGATTTTTAGCCTTGTGAACAAGATTTATTTCTTCGATTTTACTTATTGGGTATTCTTCTTTTGGAAACAGGGCAGAGGCTTCTATATATTTGCTTTTGGCTTCCTGGTATTCTTTTGCTTTAAATGCAATATCACCCTCAGCAATTAACCTGTTAAAGGTTGCCTCCTTCTCTTCCAGTTCACTGCTTAAGCTTTCAACTTCAGCCAATTTTTGCACAGGGTATTCTTCATCCGGTTTGTATTTTAGCGCATTCTGATACTTTATTTTAGCCTGATCATATTCTTGTTTTTCAAAATGATCATCCGCCTCAGTAATCAAATTATTGTAAGTCTCCTGAACGTTTAGCTCATTGGCTAAAGCTATTTCAGCTATCTCATTTAATTTATCTTGCGGATATTGTTCAACCGGCAATAATTCCAGGGCTGCAATATACTTTTCTCTTGCTTTATCATATTCTTCCGATTCCATCATCCTGTCTGCCGCTGCTACTAACTTATTGTATTCAGCCTGGTTTGCCTTTTGGCTGGTAATGATCCGGTCTATCTCCTCCATCTTATCTTTGGGATATTGCTCCTTCTCATTCAGATTTGCGGCCTTCATATAAGCCAGTTTTGCTTCCTCATATTGTTGAAGGCCAAACAATCCATCAGCTTCTAAAATAGCTTCATCATACTCGCTATTTTGTGTGCTAGCCAAAGCAAGTATCGCAATAATCTGGTCAATCCTTTCTTGAGGATATTTCTCACCAGGTTTTAATGCCAGCGCTTCTTCATATTTAATTTTTGCTTCAGTATACTTCTTTTCCTGGTATAATAGATCGGCAGCAGAAATCAATAACAAATACTCTTCAT
>JAIOTR010000145.1 GCA_021106665.1 Bacteroidales bacterium | reverse complement strand
GTTGCATTCGGTGGAAAATCTCCTTCGATGCAGCTGTATGAAATTTTAATTTCCGCTCCTTGTATAATTAAAAATGAACTTTCGTTTCCCCAAACAATATTGTCAATTACTTCTCCGGTACTTTCATCGTCAAAACGGATTCCTGTTGAATTATTTACAATAGTATTGTTTACAATTGTCGGGGATGCATGTAAGCATTTAATTCCATCTGAAGTGCAGTTTACAATCAGATTGTTTGCAATTAAAGCTTCTGACCATGCACTGCAATAAATAGCAGTGGATGAATTGTAAAAATGATTGTTTATGATTTTAGGAGAGAAGTCTGAACAATATAAACCATCGGCGTTTCCATTAAAGTAATTGTTTTCCACAATGGTTCCCTCGCCTTTACCGGATATACCCCAGTGATTGTCAATAAAATGATTAAATGCAATGTGTGCAAACGAATGTCTGGAATCTATTCCTATGCTGTTGTTAATGAATCGATTCTCCAGGATGTTTATATTGTCTGAATAATATATGTATAAGCTGCGTAAATCGTTAATACTATCAGAAAATATATTATTCTCTATATTCATATCATGGCAAAAACTCAATAAAACCTTTTTGCCAAAAGTAGATGTTGTTTGGTTGGGGAATGAACAATGATTTAATCTGAATGATGAATTGTAGCTATATAAACAATTATAATCCGTTATGGAATTTATTACTGTGAAGCCGGTAATCTCCGTATAATTATTTAGAAATTCATCTACAATAATGGTATGTCCCGAATTACCTCCATCTATAATGGTTTGTGCAATATAAGCAGTGTCAAGGTCAATGATATATTTACTGGCAACAACAAGGTTTTTATAAAGGGTTACATTTTCTTCATATGTACCCGGATAAATAAGGATAGTGTCCCCGCTGATAGCTGCATCAACTCCTTCCTGTATTGTAATAAAGTCTCCGGTTCCATCCTGCTTGATATGTATGGTATGATTTAAATAATTGGAGTTCAGCAGGAAGTTTATTCCTGATACTACCTGCCCTTGGCTTAGTTCAATATTAAATGCCGTATTATTTGAATATCCTTCGAGATAAGCTGAAATAGTGTAAGTTCCGGGAAGCAGGTTTATTTTGTAATTTCCTTCCGGATCAGGGTTTGTAAATTGGTCAATAGTTTCTACGATTACATTTTTTAAAGTACCATAACCACCATTAAGCGTTACCATGCCTTTAATAGTGCCATACTGACTCATGTTAAAATATTGATAGCCCATATCAGCAATGGTTCCGTCAGGATCAGGATTAATTCCGGGACTCCCGGCATTGATACATGGTGACTGTAATGTTAACAAATAGTTATTTCCTGAAGGATTATAAAAAAGAGGATCCGTTTCAATATTACCTTCTCCCTCATATCCTCCCTGTACAAGTGAATATACAACATTTGCATTTTTTGGGACAATTTGAGCGCTGTTTTCCGGATGATTATCCCAAACTATATTGTTTATTATTCCGGCTGAGGAGTAGTCGTCAAGAAAGATCCCTTTGCCAACCCCATTTGCAGTATTGTTTGTAATTGTATTATTTTGTATAATACCACTTGAAGCTTTAATCGCAATTCCGCCTCCGTCGCCAAAATCAACGAAATTGTTATGAATTAGATTTCTTTTGATGAGAATACCATTCGAATTAAGTAAACAAATACCGGCGCCATAAGCCACCCCGTAACCACTCATAGTTGTATTTCCATAAATTTCGTTATGCTCAATTTTCAAACCTGTTGATCCATCTATAAAAATTCCTCCTCCGTTGTATGCACCGGCGTTATTTCTGATTATATTATTTTTAATAGTTGCAGATGAGTTGTAAGCTCCAATACCGCAACCATTCATGTACCAATAGCACCAGTTGTCTTCAATTATGTTGTTTGTAATAACCGGAGAACTATTCTGTATTCTGATCCCGAATCCGGCTACATCAGTATATAAATAACCGGTATTGGCATTTCTGATAGTAAAGCCTGAAAGTATTGCTTCTGGGGTTTCACCATTTACAAATGAAACCAAATGATAGTTTTCATTGTTTCCGTCTATTATAGTTTGTGAAATATATGAGGTGTCTTGGGTAGTAATAAATAATGAACCCACAACAATATCCTTACCCAAAAAATTGATGGTTTCAATATATGTCCCCGGATGAACCAATACAGTATCGCCGACCGAGGCTGCATTGATTCCGGCTTGTATTGTCGGTTGATCACCGGGTACATTAATGGTTTCAGCGCTTATAAATTCAGTATGAAATATTATTGAGAATAAAACCAGTGTAAAGAATAATTTTTTCATAAAATTGTATCTTAATACGACTGTCGTAAAGATACAAAAATTAATTCCTTTTTACCAATTTCCGCAATAGAAAATTTTGTTTTTATTGTCTCTTATGCTGTAAAAGTAGATTCCGGAACTTAACCTGATTAATTTATGAATTTTTCAGATTAAGTTTTCAATTAGTCTTTTTATAAAAACCAACAAGTTTAATGGCTTCCATCGCTTCCTTTACATCGTGAACCCGCAATATATTTGCCCCATTCAAAAGCGCAATGGTATTGAGAACCGTAGTTCCGTTCAAAGCGTTTTCCGGAATTATGTTAAGTAATTTGTTGATCATTGATTTTCTGGATAGGCCGGCCATAACAGGAAATCCCAAATCACAAAATGTTTTTAAGTTGTATAGGATTTCAAAGTTATTTTCTGAAGTTTTCCCAAATCCGAATCCCGGATCTAAAATAATGTTGCTGTTAACACCTGCTTTGGCCAGAAGCTGGATTTGTTTAATGAAAAACTCTTTAATCTCTTTAACTACATCATCATAATGCGGTTTTATCTGCATTGTTTTCGGAGTTCCTTTTATATGCATCAAAATATAAGGAACTTTAAACTTTGCAACTGTTTTGAACATGTTATCGTCAAACATTCCACCTGAAATATCATTGATAATACTTGCACCTTCATTAACTGCTGCTTCTGCGATGTGGCTCCTGTAAGTGTCGATAGAAATGATTGTATCCGGGAAATGTTGTAAAATTAATTTTAATGCTTTGATCAATTTTCTCTTTTCTTCTTCTTTCGGAATTTCAGATGCTCCGGGCCGTGTTGAAACAGTGCCTATGTCAATAATGGCAGCACCTTCAGAAAGCATTTTTTCTGTTTGGGATAACATTTTCTTTTCAGAAAGGAATTTCCCTCCATCATAGAATGAATCAGGAGTGATATTAAGGATTCCCATCACTTTCGGGCTATCCAAATTTAGGATCCTATCATTGAAGCTCAAACTTAACTTTGATAAAAAAGAATTACTTTTATCAGTTCTTTTGTTCATTGTTTGTTCAAAGGAAGTTAAATTGCGAATTTACTATAATTAGGAAAACCAATTGGAAATTTGATGTTTTTAAGCATAATCATACCCATATATAATGAAGAAAATTCAATCATTGATGTTCTAGGAAAACTTACTCGGCTGAAATTTCCGTCATTTGTTGAAAAGAAGGAAATAATTGTTGTTGATGATTTTTCGAGCGATGATTCACTGACTAAAATCAAAAACTTCATTCCGGATAATGAAGATATTTCTCTTTATATTCATCAAACCAATAGAGGTAAAGGAGCAGCAGTAAGAACCGGCCTGGAAAATGCGAAGGGTGATGTTTATCTTATCCAGGATGCAGATTTGGAATTGGATCCTGAAGATATTCCCCGCATGCTGAATGCTATGAAAGATTTGAATGTGGAATTTGTGAATGGGTCTCGTTTTCTTCCCGGAATCGATCGCCCCTTGCATTCATACAGAAGATACCTCGGTAACAGATTTTTTACTTTTTTGACATCCTTAATAGTCAATGTTAAGTTAACAGATATGGCATGTGGTTATAAGCTTATTAAAAAAAATCTGCTTTATAATTTTATTCTGCGCGAAGACAGATTTGGCTTTGAATCCGAATTAATTATTAAAGCGCTTCGGGTAAAGAGAAATAATGTTGCTGAGATACCTGTTAATTATTTTCCCAGAAATGAAGGGGAAGGAAAAAAGTTTAAAAATCTTGACGCAATTAAGATCCTTTGGGTAATAATCAAATATGGTTTACTCAGGCTGAATTAATTAGTGTTTGTCCAAAGATTCCTTAAAATTCAAAAAAATGAATGATGTTATATTATTGACACACCCCCAGCCCCTCCTCGCTTTCGCGAAGCTTCAGCGGAGAAAAGTCAAGAGTGGAGTTTTTGGTATTCATTTTTATGAATTTATCAAACATCATTTGTTTAAAGACAGACACTAATTAATATGCCATCTCCCTTCCGCCAAATAAAAATTTCCAAAGCCAGGATGATGAACTGGATAATTCTTACCATCATTATTTACAACATTTTCAATATTCATTACTGGACCATTAAAGACAGGGTGATCAATTATGATATTATCTCATATTATGCATATTTACCTGCAACCTTCATTTATAAAGATGTATCACTGCGTTTTATGGATGATAATCCCGGCGCTTACAGTGACAAGTTTTGGCCAAATATAACAGAGGAGGGCAACTATGTAGTTAAAACAAGTATGGGTTTATCATTTTTGTATGCACCTTTTTTCTTTTTAGGGCATGTTGCAGCCAATCAGCTTGATTATGAGACAAATGGTTTTACACAACCTTATAAATTGTTTTTGGTGATGGGGGCTGTTTTTTATTTTGCAATCGGGTTGTACTTTTTAAGAAAGGTATTGGAACGCTATTTTAATCAGAGGGTTGTTATCCTATCCCTGATTACTTTAATTATGGGGACAAACCTGTATTACTATGTTGCCATTGACAGTACAATGCCGCACGTTTTTAATTTTTCACTTTTTGCCATATTTATTTATTTGACGATTTCCTGGCATCATAATCCCAATATTAAAAATTCAATTTTTATTGGATTGGGATTAGGGTTAATCGATTTGATGCGCCCTACCAATATGAACATATTTCTGGTTTTCTTTTTTTGGAATGTAAAGTCAATTAATGATTTGAAAGGAAGAATCACTTACTTTATACGAAAGCCGTTGTTATTATTGATAATTATTATGTGTTTTGTGTTAGTATGGATTCCTCAGTTGGCCTACTGGAAATCACAAACAGGACAGTGGCTCTATTTTTCTTATGAAGGGGAGAGGTTCTTCTTTCTGGAGCCATATATCTGGAAAGGATTGTTTGGATATCGTAAAGGATGGTTGTTTTATTCGCCGGTAATGATTTTTGCAATTGCCGGAATTTTCATCTCCTATAAACATTTTAAGAAATTTTTTGTACCCATAACAATATTTACAATTTTAAATGTTTATTTAATATTGTCATGGTGGTGCTGGTGGTATGGAGGGAGTTTTGGCGGTAGGGCTTTTATCGATTCTTATGCAATTCTTGCATTGCCATTAGCAGTGTTTATTGGTTGGATATTTGAACAGAAAAAAATATTCCGGGTAATTGCAAATTCATTATTAATCCTGCTACTTTTGTTGAATCTTTTTCAAACTTGGCAATATTACGGAGGGGATATTCATCATGATGCAATGACAAAAAAAGCTTATTGGAAAATATTCCTGAGACCTTATCCGGAAGATGATTACAAGACTTATTTGAGTCATCCTGATTATGAAAAGGCGAAATTAGGACAAAGAGATTGAAAATTGGGTGCTGTCACTCCCGTCGCGTTCCCGAAACTTCGGGATTTGGGATAGTGGAATATTCAATCATTTAATCATTTAAGCATTATATAGTACATCAATAAAACTATTTGTATTCGTTAAATAAAAGTAGAACAGAAGAATAATATTAATAAAATGGATAAAACATCACAACAATTCAATGAAGTGATAAAAATGTGTAAGGATGTTTTCCTGAAAAAAATGGAAGATTACGGAAGTGCATGGCGCATCCTTCGCACACCGTCTTTAACTGACCAGATATATATCAAGGCCAACCGCATCCGAAGCATTGAAGAAAAAGGTATAAAAAGGGTAAATGAAGGGATCAAACCGGAGTTTATCGGAATTGTTAATTATTCAGTAATGGCTATGATACAACTGGATTTGGGAGCGAATGAGGAAATAGAAATGGACAAGGATAAAGTAGTAGATCTGTATGAAAAATATTTCTATGCAGCCAAAAGTTTGATGGAAGACAAAAACCATGATTATGGGGAAGCATGGAGGAATATGCGCGTTAGTTCCCTTACCGACATCATTTTAATGAAACTTCTGAGGATTAAGCAAATTGAAGATAAGGAGGGTAAGACGTTTGTTTCGGAAGGGGTAGATGCCAATTACAATGATATTATCAATTATTCGGTTTTTGCATTGATAAAATTAAACGAAGACCAGCCTAACGAAAACTAATCAATTCAGATAATTGACCGATATGAGTGAGAAGAACGGAAATCTTATGAAGATTACAGGATGGCTGCTAATTATATTGATCCTTTTTTCGGGCTATCTTATTTCCTGTTTTGAAGAGTTTAATGGATTCTTTCTGTTTGTTCTTGTAGCTGAAATGTTGCTTGTTATATATTTTATTAGAAGATTTATTCATGCACAAATTACCATCAGCAGAATAGTTCTCGCCCTGATTTTTATTTATTCCGGATTTGTAAAAGGAGTTGATCCTGTCGGAACTGAATACCGGATCGCTGATTATTTCATAGCGTTTGGCTCAGATTGGGCTATACCATTGGCTTTACCATTGTCAATAGTATTAAATGCCGCCGAATTTATTTTGGGGGTATTGTTATTGCTAAATGTAAGTATTAGAATTACTTCCTGGCTGGTTTTTTTGATGATGGCTGTATTTACAATTGTAACCATCAATGATGCTTTATATGATCCTGTCCCTGATTGCGGGTGCTTTGGAGATGCAATAATCCTTGCCAACTGGCAGACATTGTATAAAAACCTCGTTATCGATGCCTTATTACTTATCGTTTTCTTTTCGAGAAATCGAACAGTGAGGTGGTTCACTGTTAAAATTGAATGGGCTGTACTGGTAATTTCAGTCGTTGGATTTGTGTTTTTTGAAATATATAATATTCGACATTTACCAATCATTGATTTTCGGGATTGGAAGGTCGGGAATAAAATGGTTAACGAAGACCCGTTACCTTTAAAATATTATTTAACCTACCGGAATATAGAAACCAATGAAGAACAGGATTATCTGTCACCGGATTATCCTTACAATGATTCTGTATGGTTGTCACAGTGGGAGTTTGTCAAACAAAGGGTTATTGATCCAAATCCACGATTGCACGAT
>JAIOTR010000331.1 GCA_021106665.1 Bacteroidales bacterium | reverse complement strand
CTGCCAATAGGGAATATTGTAAAAACTCGCCATTCTTTTATTCCAATATTTATTAATAAATCACGAATTTTTCCAAGTTCGTTAAAATTCTTACGATTTACGCAAGTTACGACATCATATTTTAGGTTTTCAGTTTTTGGTAAAAGTTTTATTGCAGAAATTGCTTTGTTGAAACTTTTATTATTGTTTCTCAACCAATTATGTGAATTTTCCAAACCATCTAAACTAATTGTAACTGCCCTTAATCCCGAATTTAATAAACTGTTTAAGCGATTTTCGTTTAATAGCATTCCGTTTGTAACAATCCCCCAAGGAAATCCTCTGTTATATAATTCTTTTCCTACTCTTTCAATATCTTTTCGTAAAAGAACTTCTCCACCTGTTAAAACTATCATTGTTTCATTTGGGTTTACTATATCTTTTATTTGGTCTATTGCTTTTAAGAAATCATTAATAGGCATATCTTTTACAAAAGCATCTTTTTTACAATCACTCCCGCAATGAAGACAATTTAAATTACAACGTAAAGTGCATTCCCAAAGGATATAATTCAATTGATGAAGCTTGGCTTCGTTTCTTTTGTATCTTTTATAAAGATTTAATGCAATTCGTTTTCTTAATGGAATTTTTGAAACAGTCATTATTTTTCGTCAAGTTTTATATTAAACTCTTTTGACGTTTCTCCTTCATACCAATGACCGTCTCCATTTATAAATTGAGGGTTTACAAATTCCACAATAGTGTCTAAATTTTTGTAGTTATTATTTATTGTGCTGTCAATATCCTGGAATTTAAGGTCATATGTCTGATTGTTTGGAAACCCATAGTTATCAACTTGGTATTTCCCTTCACTATCAGTAAATGAAGTATCGCCTCTCATAATAACTCTAATATTATGAATAGGAGTATTGGTGTCTTTTGAGTTTACTTTTCCATTTACTATAAATTTTGCTGAAGGAGTTCCGTATTCAGCCACTAAATTAGGCCCTTTATCACAGGAAGATGTAAACCCCAATAAAGCTAAAAGTCCAAAAATAATTGCATTTGAAGTTTTGTAAAATTTATTTTTTGCTTTTTTCATTTTCAATTTCCTTTATTTTGTTTTCGTTTAATTGCTTGCCCATAATGGCAGTTCGTCTAATAACCCATTGATTTCATGAATATTTGTTCAAATATAAACCTTTTTAAGGGATGATAAATATTTTGTAAATATTTCTTTGATGAAAGTGATGCCTTTATTTGAACTGAAAACCCAAAGCACAAGTCCTGCTGAGGCCACCTATCCGATGCAAGTCTTGTGAGCCAGATTTAAGCGAGGTTGACTTGTGCGAGTTATGAATGTCTATCCAATGAACTACTGAAAAGACTAACAGTATTAGAGTTTAATTGACAGTTGTAATTGACCTCCGAAACCAAGTTCTACAATTTTTTGCAGAGTTGAAATACGTACTTCTTTAATGTTGTTCTCAATTTTGGAAATATAAGACTTTGTTGTTCCACACTTCTCAGCAAGTTGTTCTTGTGTCAAACCTTTTTCAAGTCTGGCTTCATGAATTAATGCTCCAATTTTAAATATCTCATATCCAGATTCTAATTTATCACGTTTTGGTGTCCCGTGTTTACCGAAGTGCTCTTCTTTGAACTGCTCAAGTGTTTTAATTTCATCTTTTTTCATTGTAATATGCCTCCTTAATTTTTAATGCTTTTTCTATTTCTCTTTTAGCTGTCTTCTGTGTCTTTTTTTGAAAAGCGTTTGCTAAAATTATTAAATGTCCTTTGTCAAAAAAGCAAAAGATCCTATAGATATTATTTCCAAACTGTACCCTGATTTCAAAAAGTCCATCTGTATTTTCAATATGCTTAAGATAAGTCTCCGGCACTCTTGGAATTTCTTCTATTAATTCAAAAGTCCAGATTATCTTGCTTTTCACTTTTTCAGTTTGTTTAACAAAGAAATCTGAAAAATAATCCTTGTAAAAAATGATACTTCGTTGCTTCTGATTTTTATCCACGATGCAAAGATATCAAATGTTGTCCGAAAGTACAACTATTTATCGGATGTCGAGTCAAAAAGTTTTGAAGTTGTTGATTTGGTTGTTGTCTGCTAAAATCGCATATAACGTAATATTGTTTTAATCGAAACCATCTGGTGCAAGCCTTGTGAGCCAGATTTAAGCAAGGCTGACTTGTACCGGTTATGAATGTCTATCCAATGAACTACTGAAATGGTTATAAAATAAATATCCAAGTCACAAATTTCGCCATGGCAGTATCCTGGCGGGAAGACTTGAGCTCGTGGGTTTGCATTAAACTTTTCGATCTGAGAAACTATTTTATAAACCAACACACTAAATTATTACTCCCTTTTCATTTTTAAATCGTATTTTTGAACCATATTGTTAACTGTAGTTAACCTCATGTTTAATCCTATATTAATATTATTCCAATTTAATCAGTTTATAACGAAATGATCAATAAAGACCATAAACTCGCCGCCATTGTTTTTACCGATATTGTAGGGTACACCAAACAAATGGAGAAAAACGAAGAGCTTACCATGCAGCTGTTGCAAAAACAGCGCGAAATTATTTTCCCGATTGTTGAATCACATGGAGGTGAAATTATTAAGGAGATCGGTGACGGATTGCTTATGATGTTCAATAGCGCAATTGAAGCTGTTCGATGTACGATAAATATTCAAGCACGATTAAAAGAAGAAGAATTAACCATTCGGGCCGGCATCCACATCGGGGATGTTATTTTTAAGGATGGTGATGTTTTTGGTTCGGCTGTAAATACCGCTGCTCGTATTGAGCCTCTCGCACCTCCCAATGGAATCTGTATTTCAGAAGATGTCAGGAACCAGGTAAAAAACAAAGATGACATCAGGACTGTTTCTATCGGCGAAAAGAACTTAAAAGGCGTTGGTGACACTGTTGAAGTTTTTCGGGTAGCGTTGGGTAATACAAATGAAGAAAGCAGTGAAAAAAGAATTCCTTTCCTGAAGGATTTGTGGCAACGCAGGGTGATTCAAATTCTGGTGCTGTATATTATTACAGCGGTCTTAATACGGTTTGTCGTTTCAACCGTAGTTACCAATTTAGTATTATCTCCTCACCTTGTTAGTCTCACATGGATAATATTACTTTCATTAATCCCAACTGTTGGGCTGATTGCATATTTCCATGGAAAAAGTAAAGAAAAATGGAATAAAATAGAAACCATTGGCCTGCCGTTAAATCTGTTGTTTACCATAATGCTTGT
>JAIOTR010000079.1 GCA_021106665.1 Bacteroidales bacterium | reverse complement strand
TCATAATTAGGTTTGTTTTTCAGTTTTAAGTCAATTGTTTCTTTTCTTTTTGTTTTATCTAATTCAATTAAGTCAATGTTTTTAATCAATTACTGGTCAGTGCGCTGGTACAAAGCATGTGCCTGGAAAGTTAGGGGCTGTTTTTTGCGGATGCACTTTACAGGCTCTTGCTTTGTGTGTACCGATGTTTTTTAGCATGTTTTTATATTTGCTAACGTTCCTCAGCTATGGCATGTAGCGGATTCCCGTAGTTTTATGTTGTTCTGTAAAAGTAATTCCAATTTCTTTTCATTGTTAAATGTTCTACCGCTATTTGCTATAGCTGATGTTGGCAATAGTTTTATTCATAATTCTTTATTGATAGATTTTGTAAATCAGAATTTACACCAAGATCGCGGATATAACCAAAATCAGCAAGGTATTCAGCGTAGTTTTCATATTCACTTAACTCAATCAGTGATATATTTGCTTCTACAGTCAAAGTATCGAAAAATGTATCAATTGTTATCGAAGGATATAGTTCTGTAATTTCTGCAGGGATATCCGGAAATTTAATCAAGTCAGGATTATCACTATTAAAACTCCAGCTTTTATAAGGATAATTTTCTCCTCTATAGTACCCATTAATAAAATCAAACGACCCAGTGGTTGTTATTGAAATATTATCGTAATCCAGGTTGGAAGCTGAAATGTCAAAACCCAATGGAGGAATAAATCCAGGTAGATTACCATTCTTCAGATATATATATTCTTTACTATCTTTAACCTGCAAGTGGATACGACTTTGAAAATATTTTCCAGGATTGATAGGTGTATTGAATATTGATAATGTAGTAGAGTCACCATTTATTTCGGAATATAGTCTGCAATAGCTATAATAACACAATTTGCCCAAAATCACATTCTTAATTTTGCAATCTTCTAAAAAAAACATTTCCTCAGGTGCATTCAATAATTGTATGTCAAAATCGGTATCCATGGTCGTTGGATCTAATTCAAAAGAATAATTCTCATCGGGGTTTAAATCGAAAAAATATTTATAATAGTATTGTTGATCCTTTTTTAAAAATGTAAAAAGAAAACTGTGCTCTTGATATAAGTCCGTTTCAATAGTTCTATTGATTGGATTGTTTTGATAAAAAACGGTAGAAATCATACCCCCACTTGGGGAAGATAGTATATATGTCTCATATGATGGACCTGTAATATGTATTTTACAATCTCCAATAAGATCTGGCAATTGTTCACAATCTTGATTGTCTGTAAAGGAAGTTTGATTGGTATTAAAATAACTTTTTAGATATCGATGATCACTATCATTTGGAACGTAGAGTCTATGAACATTGAATTTGTTGGGAGTAATATCATTCTCAAAGTACAATGTATTTATCTTGTGATCTTCTAATTTTTTAGAAGCTATAAGTTCTCCATCCAATGTAGTTACAAAATAAAAATACTCCCCATTGTCTATCCACCAATTATTAGGATCAACACTAATAAATGTATTGAGATTCGAGCCAGGACTTTCATTTTCACGTTCGCATGAAAGAAACAAGGAAACAATCAATATTATAACTATTCTTTTCATTTTTAAATTATTGCCAACTCATTACTAATAGCACCCCTATGCCTCTTATTTCCACTTTGGGCAAAGTTGCCCGGTAAATTAATCCCGTACGTACGGGATTGTGTTTTAAAGAGATAGAAGTTTTGGTTTCCTGCTGTCATTTTGTTAATGGTGCTTATACAATTGCTAAAATACATATTTATTTATTGATGTAAAACAATTTATTTGAAATTTATCGAATTACCTGGCGAAGTAATTCGTGAAATATTTGAAGTGCTAACATGAGTGTATCTCGGTAGTTTACCCCGTTGGATTATTCAAATACAATTTTAGTCTGCTTCGTAAGTAATACCAATTGTGGTATAATTCCGCAGATAATTTTAAATCTTATGCCTATATAGAAATAAAGGAGCGAATTGAGCGTAGCGAAAACCTGCCTGACCGCCTGTTAGAAATGCCGAACGGCAGGCAGGGACAGGCAGGTATGCGACATTTTATTTCATAATCGGTATTATTGCTTAATAATTCTTTCTCTCACAACACTGCCATCTTCAAAACCAACCTCAATTAAATAAACTCCTTTTGGATACTTACTTAAATCAATTGTTTGCTGATGCTGTGGGCCTGCTTGTGAATTGATTATATCCATTTGATGTCCAATTAAAGAATAGATGCTGACACGATTTATCATTTCATCTGTTTTAATGGTTACCTTGTCGGTTGTTGGGTTTGGAAATATTTCAAGATGAATATCTGTCCGGTCTTCAATTCCCAATGTAAAATTGTGTTCAACAAGATATCTTACAGTATAAGAACCAGGCAACCAATCCATTTCTTGAATAATCATCACAGGGACTTTCATATTTAGTGCATACCACTCATATTGAATATCAGTGAATGAGCCTAAAGGAGTCCATTCCCCCCCGGTTGGATTACTCCAGG
>JAIOTR010000423.1 GCA_021106665.1 Bacteroidales bacterium | reverse complement strand
TGAAATGATCAATATTATCTGAAGCGTCAGCTATATCTTTCGTATATGATTTTCCCAAGAAGTAAATTTTGATTTCAGGATGGTGTTTTTTCAAGACTCCTGCAACTGGTAAAGTTAGAATCACATCTCCAATACTATCCGTTCGGCTTATGATGATCTTTTTAATTTTCATCATTTTGCTTGTGATGCTTATAGATCTCTTTAAGTTTGATATATTTCAAGAAAGTTGCGTTGGCAGAAATCTGGCAAATAATAAACCCATAATATCCGTCGAGGAAACCAGATTTAAAGAAATAGTTCCTGATGAATTTATAAATGGGGTTGAAAAAGATTTTCAAACCATTCGATTTTTTCCCTGATTCATATGCTGCCATTGCTGTGATATCGGTAAACTTGTTGGCTTGATTTACATGCTGGGTAATGGAATTATAGGAATAATGTAGAAGATCACCATTTAGATGCCCTTTTGTTGATCCTTCAATTAGGGTGAAACGTTCATGGATTTTTACACCTACCCACTTACCTTTTCTTCTGTTATATAAGCGCAACTGAATATCAGGGTACCACCCTGAGTGTTTGATCCATTTGCCGCAGTAATTGGTCATTCTGTTCATCGAATACCCATCATGCTTCCAGTATTTTTTTGCATTTCCTATTGATTTTTTTAAATTTTCGGAAAGAGTTTCATCCGCATCTATACTCAAAATATGATCGTAAGTAGCTTTTTTATTGGCGAATTCATGTTGTTTAACATAATCTTCAAACTTATGCTGGATAAAAATAGCTCCCTTACTTTTAGCGATTTCTTCAGTTTTGTCATCAGAAAAGGAATCCACCACCAGAATTTCATCCGCCACATCCTTTACAGAGTCAATACATCGACCAATATTCTTTTCTTCGTTAAGGGTTATAATTACAACAGAAATATTCGGCATTTTTAATTTTTCTCAAGTAAATATTTATACAAAGTTAATCAAATCACTTTTTGCATCCAGTTTCCTTTTTTCAAATACCAGAAAGATAATATTCCCAGGGTGGAAAAATACAAATACTCTGTTGACCAAATCGTTTCGATTGAGGATTTAGTAGCAATAGCGAGATAATAAGCGAGGCTCAAATACAACACCATTGCTATGATTTCAATGATCAACGAAATTTTTGTGTTGGCTGTTCCGGCGACACCATTGAAAATGATAATGGAGACGGCAAAAAGTATCAGGACACCGAGAATTACCTTTAAAGGGCCCAGGGTATATTCAATCAATGATGGATCGTTTGTGTAAAAGGATATGATGTCCCACTGAAAGATATATGTTATAATGATCATTCCCAGAATACTTAACAGGCTAAGGATGGACAATCTAAAAACCGTGGGTAACACGCTTTTTTGTTTTCCTTCACCCAGCAAATTACTCACAATGGTGTTGGTTGCTGATCCCAATCCGAATATTGGAATGGTAAAGATCATATATAAACTACGTAAGATGTTGGAAGCAGCGAGGTTTCGTTCTCCTGTTTTTTCAATGATCATAAAAAATGTGAACCAGCTTAAAATGGAAACAAAATACTGGATCATGATAAATCCGGCCACCTCCAAAATTTTATTAATGATTTTAAAATCTAATTTTGGAAATCGAAAGAGTTGATATTTCGATAAATCAACTTTTATAACGGTGATGAGAATGAAAAATACAACCGCTGAAATTTCTGCTATCACAGAAGCAAGCGCAGCGCCCCTGATACCCATTTCAGGAAATCCAAAATGCCCGAAAATCAATAGATAGTCAAGGCTGATATTAACGATTGCCATTAGTGTGGCAGTATATGCGAGATAACGTGTTTTTGTTATTCCAATATAAAAACCTCGGAATGCCATATTAATAAAAGCGAAAACCAATCCCCATATCCTGATATCCAGGTACTCTTTACTGGCATGGTAAATGTTTTCGGAACTCAAAATAAATTTCAGCACATCAGTAGAAACTATCCTGGTTAAAAAGAATAATATCAATCCCATGACCACCAAAAAGTAAAGACTATGATCAACGTAGGTTCCTATCTGATTAAAGTTTTTCTCCCCATTTCGACGGCCAATTAAAATCTGAGTACCGGTTCCAAATCCAAAACCGAGCATAAATAAACACACATAAAATAAACCACCGATTGCACTGGCTCCAAGTTCAATTTCTCCAACTCGTCCCAAAAATGCAGTATCTATAACAATGATAATGTGTTGAGCCAGTAAACTCAAAAAGATCGGATAGCTGATCCGCCAGATTGTTTTATATGAAGGGGTTGCAGACAAATATAGAAATTATTTCGCTAAAGTATTTAAAAATTATCACTCTAAAATGTTCAAATTTTACCATTATTGATTAAACCTTTTTATTAAATATTTGTTGAATAGCTGAAACAACACGGTTGTAAGCAGTTTATATTATATGGCACATTATTCAATTAAGGATCTGGAAAACTTTACAGGCGTTAAAGCCCATACCATTAGGATATGGGAAAAAAGGTACAATTTGGTTGAGCCAAAACGAACCTGTACCAATATTCGGTTTTATGACGATGATGATTTAAAAAAATTATTGAATGTTTCCATTTTGAATCGCCATGGTTTTAAGATTTCCAATATCGTAAATTTTTCAGATGAAATAATAAATGAGAAAATACTTGATTTGGCCCAAACTCAGAATGATGTTGAAAGCCAGATTGAGAGTCTTGTTGTGGCTATGATAGATATGGATGAAGCCAGGTTTGAAAAGGTATTTAATACGGCTGTAATTAATCTCGGTTTTGAAGAAGCCATCTTAAGAATTATGTATCCTTTCTTTGAAAAAATTGGTATCCTGTGGCAAATCGGAACAATCAATCCAGCCCAGGAGCACTTTATTTCAAGTCTTCTCCGACAAAAACTAATTGTGGCCATTGATGGTATTGTGGATGATATAAATGGTCATGCAAAATCATTTCTATTGTTCTTACCTGAAGGTGAGTTTCATGAATTAGGGTTGATTTTCTATCATTATTTAATTAAAAAAAATAAACACAAAGTATATTACCTTGGAGAAACTGTACCTTTTGAGGGGCTGGTTGAAATCTCCAGGCAAAAGAATATTGATTACATAGTTACATCCATGGTTACTGCCATTTCTGAGGATGAATCACAAAGCTATTTGGCAGAGCTTTCAGATCAATTTAAAAATTCAAGAATATTTCTTACCAGACATCAGGCTAAAAATTATACATATAAGCTTCCTCAAAATGTGATTATTATTGATAATGTAAATCAATTTAAAGAAGAATTGTCAAATATTTCCTGAGCTATATAGGCGTCTAAAAAATTATCCAAACAATTTTACCAATACTATACAACTCAAACTCCCCAAATACTATTAATTCAAACTAAGAGATTGTTTTGATTGTTGGAGTTATTATATCTAATGTTTAACCTTTATTTGATGTAATTAAACAATTAACAAAAATTTAACATTTT
>JAIOTR010000357.1 GCA_021106665.1 Bacteroidales bacterium | reverse complement strand
GGATACCGTGTTATTGGAATCCATGAAGGATATAAAGGACTATTCGCGTATAAACCTTCAATCATTGAGTTTGATTTTGCCATCTGTGATAAAATAATGAACCAGGGTGGCTCACTGCTTCATATGAGTCGGCACAAACCAAAAAATGATGAATTTAAAACTGACTTTTTTGTTAAGAATAATGTGAAATTATTGGTAACAATTGGTGGAGACGATACGGCTTCCACAGCCAATAGAATTTCAAAGTTCCTATCTGAAAATAATATAAGCATCCAAAATATTCATGTTCCCAAGACTATCGATAACGATTTGCCATTACCTGCAGGATCACCTACATTTGGTTATCAAACAGCCAAAGAAACAGGTGTTAAGATAGCCACTACCGTATACGAAGATGCACGCACAAGTGGAAATTGGTTTGTTGTATCGGCCATGGGGCGCGAGGCAGGTCATCTTGCTTTTGGAATTGGAGCTGCATGTCATTACCCTATGATCATAATACCGGAAATGTTTAATAAGTCGCGTGTGTCATTTGATCGAATCATAAACCTTATTATCTCTTCAATATTAAAAAGAAAGATCCTGGGTATTAATTATGGTGCAGCCATTATAAGTGAAGGCGTGTTCCATTTTATGACCAACTCGGAAATTGAAGCAACAAATTTAAGCTTTACATATGATGACCACGGACATCCTGAATTGGGTAATGTAAGCAAGGCTCATATTTTTAATATGCTGCTGCAAAGGAAATTAAAAACACTTAACATAAATGTTAAAAGTCGCCCGGTGGAATTGGGTTATGAATTGAGGTGTGTAACCCCTACTGCCTTTGATCTGTTATATTGTTCATTACTTGGAATTGGTGTAAAAAGTTTATTTGAACAGGGGAAGACCGGTTGTATGGTTACTTCCGACCCGAAAGGTGATATTTCTCCATTGTATCTGAAAGATGTAGAAGATGAAAATGGAAAAGTCAAGCCACGACTGGTTGATATAGACTGTCAGAAATCTGAGTTGGTATTTAAAAACAATCTTCATTATATTCATGAAGACGATTATGAAAAGGCAAAAAAGTATGTTGAAAATCCGGAAGAATTTGATTTTTATAAAATACTGAATTGGCACTAACGGAAGTATCTAACCTATTTATCTGAAAATCGAATTATAAAAACCTTGTATCCGGTTCATTTTCAAATTAATTTTTATATCTTCGGTGAAAGTTTTAATTTCGTGGACTTTTTCAAAATAACTGAATTTTAGACATATCTGACCGCCCCATATGTGGATTTATCTTGTTAGGCATATCCTCCGTTACCGACTGGTTAATTTAATAGCCATCGCACTACTTACATTAATCATTGGCATTTATGCTTTACGTGTGGAGATGTCATACGAATTTGCCAGTTTATTGCCTGCCTCTGATTCAACGAGAATAGCTTATAACGAATTCAAGGAACGATTTGGTAAGGATGGAAGTGTTTTATTCATTGCAATAGATGATGATGAGATTTTTAAAATCGATAAGTTTAATGGATTATATGACCTTACCGAGGAGTTGAAAAAAATTGATGGGGTTGAAGAAGTACTATCTCTTGCCAGAATATACAATCTCACTAAAAACAAATCACTTAAAAAATTTGATTTCGAACCGGTTACAAAGGCCAGACCTGTTAGCCAGCATGAAGTTGACAGTATAAAATCGATTATCTATTCCCTCCCATTTTATGAAGGCCTTCTTTTTAATTCTAAAACCAATGTTAGTTTAATAGCGCTTACACTTGAAGAAAAAAAGCTAAATACTAAAAAAAGAATAGTCCTGGTTAAT
Organism: Bacteroidales bacterium; assembly: GCA_021106665.1. Taxonomy (GTDB): domain Bacteria; phylum Bacteroidota; class Bacteroidia; order Bacteroidales; family JAADJA01; genus JAADJA01. Next base: position 7,056 of record JAIOTR010000357.1, on the reverse strand, counting down.
GATATCAGATTAAAGGTGGACGAGTTTTCACAACAATATAATATTGATGTTCATTATTCAGGTTTGCCTTACATACGAACAGTTACTTCAAAAAAATTAGAGGATGAGCTAACATTTTTTATGATTCTGGCCCTGATCATAACCTCCATTATCCTCCTGATTTTTTTCAGGTCATTCAAGGCAGTATTTTTCCCGATGCTCATTGTTCTTATATGTATTACATGGGTTTTTGGAACCATGTCGTTGTTAGGTTATAAAGTCACAATGCTAACCGGGATTTTTCCACCACTGTTGATTGTTATTGTGGTTGAGAATTGTATTTTCCTTCTAAACAAATATTACAACGAATACAAAAGTCATGGGAATAAAATCAAATCGCTTTCACGGGTTGTACAGCGTATTGGTAATGCTAATCTTTTGACCAATGCAACTACAGCTGCCGGATTTGCTGCATTTACTATTACGGGAAACAAACTACTGGTTGAGTTTGGAGTTATAGCATCCATCAATATAATGGTTGCTTATATATTTTCATTATTCCTTGTTCCTATTTTTTTCAGTTACTTACCACCTCCTAAAAAACGCCACTTCAGCCATCTTGATAAAAGTACTGTCAGCAAACTTATTGAACGGGTTGTTAAAGTAGTATTAACCAAAAGAAACCCAATCTATATTACAACAGTTGCGCTCTTGTTAATTGCCATTTTTGGTATGATAAGATTAAAAACTACGGGTAAAATAGTTGATGATATTCCCCAAAAAGACAAAATGTACAAAGACCTTGTTTTTATGGAAGAGCATTTTAAAGGTGTAATGCCATTTGAAATATCAATAGATACAAGGAAAAGAAAAGGGGTTCAAAAACTTTCAACCATAAAAAAAATTAATGAGCTTGAGCAGGTTCTTGCCACCTATCCTGAATTGTCCAAATCACTTTCAGTGGCAGAAGTTCTTAAATTCTCAAAACAAGCGTTTTATAATGGCGATGAATCAATGTATGGATTACCCAATAACCAGGAGAAAAATTTTATATTAAAATACATCCCGAAAGTTGAAAAAAATAAAAAGTCCATTATTAATTCCTTCATCGACACAACTATGCGTTATACACGCATCAGTACGCAGATGGCAAATCTTGGTACCAATGATATTCAGCGGATAAATGATGAATTAATACCCAAAATTGATTCCATCTTTCCCAAAGAGAAATTTGATGTGGAAATAACCGGTACCAGTGTGGTATTCTTAAAAGGGACAAATTATCTTGTTAAAAATTTATTTACCAGTTTATTGCTTGCTTTAGTGATCATAACCATTTTAATGGCTTTACTTTTTACCTCCATGCGGATGATCTTTATCTCCCTTGTCCCTAATATTATCCCGCTTCTTATGACTGCTGCTATGATGGGTTATCTCGGCATTCCCATAAAACCATCCACTGTTTTAATATTTAGTATCGCACTTGGAATTTCTGTGGATAATGCTATTCATTTTTTGTCAAGATATCGTTTACAACTAAAAATAAATAATTGGAGAATAAAGGATTCGGTAATTGAAGCATTGAGTGAAACAGGGTTTAGTATGATCTATTCTTCAGTTGTACTTTTCTTCGGATTCGGCATTTTTATTTTATCATCTTTCGGAGGTACCGAATCGCTTGGGTATCTGATTGCTTTCACGCTTATTGTAGCGCTTTTATCAAATTTATTTTTATTACCTTCATTAATACTTACGCTTGATAAACGAATAACGACCAAGACCTTTAAAGAACCCTTACTCGAAATTTTTGATGAGGAAGAAGATATAGAGCTTGATAATTTGGAAATCGAACAAATTGATACTCGGGGATCGGCGTGAGAAGTTAAAAGTTAAAAGTTAAAAGTTAAAAGTTAAAAGTTAAAAGTTAATCAAGCAAGTTACATTGAATTACAAGTGAATTACCAATAAATTACAAAAAACAATGAAAGGAATCATACTTGCCGGAGGTGCCGGCACAAGGCTTCATCCGATAACACTTGGAATCAGTAAGCAGCTGATGCCCATTTACGATAAACCTATGATCTATTATCCATTATCGGTTTTGATGATGGCAGGAATAAATGATATATTGGTTATTTCAACTCCTCATGACTTACCCGGGTTCAAGAGGTTATTAGGAGATGGAGCCGGAATGGGTTGCTCATTCAGTTATGCTGAACAGGTAATCCCTAACGGACTTGCACAGGCATTTGTTATTGGAGCTGACTTTATAGGAAAGGAAAAAGTCGCCCTGGTTTTGGGTGATAACATTTTTTATGGAAGCGGGTTAGGAAAATTATTAGCCGGTAATAATGATCCGGATGGCGGAGTTGTTTTTGCTTATCACGTATCTGATCCTGAACGTTATGGTGTTGTTGAATTCGATAAAAATGAGAAGGCCGTTTCCATTGAAGAAAAACCCAAAAATCCCAAATCGAACTTTGCTGTACCTGGTTTGTATTTTTATGATAACTCTGTAGTAGAGGTGGCTAAAAATCTGCAACCCAGCGCAAGAGGTGAATACGAAATAACAGATGTCAATAAGTATTATCTTGAGCAGGGAAAACTAAAGGTTGGGATTTTGAACAGGGGGACTGCCTGGCTCGATACCGGAACTTTTGAATCATTGTTACAGGCATCACAATTTGTTGAAGTCATCGAGCATCGTCAGGGGTTGAAAATCGGATGTATTGAAGAGGTGGCATACCGGATGGGATATATTGGCAAAGAACAGCTTCATAAATTAGCCGAACCTTTATTAAAAAGTGGATACGGACAATATTTATTAAATATACTGGAGGAATAATAATGCATTCATTACAAAGCCTTCAGAAAATCATAAAGGAGGGGATTGCAGATCTGACTTTTGATAAACAACCTGTTGAACTCTACAGTCCTATTAACTACATTCTTGATCTCGGTGGCAAACGGTTACGACCTGTACTCTGCCTGTTAGCTTGTGATATGTTTGGTGGTAATATTAGCAATGCATTGGATCCCGCAATAGGAATAGAGATATTTCACAATTTTACACTATTGCATGATGATATCATGGACCAGGCCCCAATACGCCGGGGCAAGTCAACAGTTCATGAAAAATGGAATCCCAATGTTGCCATTCTTTCAGGAGATACCATGATGGCGCTTTCTTATGAGTTCATCATGAAAACACCTGAAAAAGTCAGATCGAAAATTTTTTCTGCTTTTAACCAAACGGCCATCGAAGTTTGTGAAGGTCAGCAATACGATATGAATTTTGAATCGCAGAACGATGTTTCGATTGCCAATTATATAAAAATGATTAGGTTAAAAACCGCAGTTTTAATTGCCGGTAGTTTGAAAATAGGCGCTCTCGTAGCAGAAGCATCACCTGAAGATGCTGACAATATTTATCGTTTTGGTGAAAATATTGGAATCGCCTTCCAATTGAAGGATGATTTATTGGATGTATTCAGTGATGAGGAAAAATTTGGAAAACAAAATGGCGGCGACATTCTTGCAAACAAAAAGACCTTCCTTTATTTAAAGGCTTTTGAACTTGCTGATAGCAAAACGTATGAATCATTACACTTTTTCTTCAATAAAGACTTTGATAATGAATTGGAGAAAATTAACGGAGTGAAAGAAATTTATGAAACCTTGAATATCGATTCTATTACTTCAAAAGAGATTGAAAAATATTTTAACCGGGGAATCAAGTTTCTTGATAAAATTAATGATGCTGATGATAGAAAATCAGAACTAATCAAATTTGCCGATCAATTAAAAAAACGGGAATTCTAAGAGACTGTTTAATTTTTCATAAATCTTACCGCTGCTTCATCTCTTCAAGTTTAATGTGCAACAATTCCCAATTCGACATTTCATTTTCAAGATTTTTTGTCAGGGAATTATATTCTTGTGAAACCTTATCGAAATCAATGTTTTCTTGTTGGGCTGTATTGCTTAAGATCTCACTTTTGCCCTGAATTTCGATTTCAAGTTTTTCAATTCCCTCTTCTGATTTTTTAATTTGACTGGAAACTTTCCGAATATCCCGCTCCAACTGTTTTTTAAGTTCGTAACTTAACTTTCGATCTGAAGGTTGTCCTTTTTTGTCATTCCCCGATTTTTTAGCCTTTTCCAGTTGTTGTAAAGATTTCAATTTCCGGTATTCCAGAAAATCATAGATATCCCCAAGATGTTCTTTTATACTTTGATCCCTGAATTCAAACACTTTATTACTTAGTCCCTGGAGGAAATCCCGGTCATGAGATACAATGATCAAAGTTCCATCATATTGCAATAAAGCATTTTTGAGAATATCCTTCGATTGCATATCCAGGTGGTTTGTCGGTTCATCCAGGATAAGGAGGTTGGAAGGAGTTAATAATAGTTTAGCAAGAGATAACCTTGATTTTTCTCCACCGGAAAGCACCTTCACTTTTTTATCAATGGTATCTCCACTAAAAAGAAAAGCTCCGAGTATGGTTCTCACCTGCTTGCGAATATCACCGGCAGCAATATCATCAATGGTTTCAAAAACCGTTTTGTCAGGATCAAGATAATCTCCCTGGTTTTGTGCGAAATAGCCAATTTTTACATTATGTCCATATTTTAATGTTCCGCTGTATTCCAGCTCTTTTACTATCATCCTGGAAAGGGTTGTTTTCCCTTCACCGTTCTTTCCCACAAAAGCTATCCTGTCGCGATTGATAATGGCAAAATTCAGATCTTTGAGAACTTGTAACTCGCCATAGGCCTTCCCCAGGTTGATACCTTCAATTACTACCTTTCCTGATCTTGGTGCCGGTGGAAACCGGAAATGAATGGCTGACTGATCTATTTCTTCAATTTCAATTTCATCCAGTTTATTGAGCATCTTGATTTTCGATTGCACCTGCCGGGATTTGGTGTTTTTATACCTAAACCGTTCTATAAACCGTTCAATTTGTCTTACCTGGTTTTGTTGATTATTATAAGCAGCCATCTGCCGTTCAAGTCGTTCCTCCCGCATTTTAGCATATCCGCTGTAACTGGCCTTATAATCGTATATCTTTCCTAATTCAATTTCAACGGTTCGTTTGGTGATATTGTCAAGAAAAGCCCTGTCGTGAGAAACAAGAACCACGGCTCCGAAATAATTGATCAAAAATTCCTCTAGCCATTGAATAGATTCAATATCCAAATGATTGGTTGGCTCATCGAGAAGGATGACATCCGGTTTTTGTAAAAGTATCTTTGCCAGCTCAATTCGCATTTGCCATCCACTGCTCAATTCTGATACCGGCCGCGAAAAATCTGAATTTTTGAATCCAAGGCCGCTTAAAACCTTTTCTGTTTCACCTTCCATTGACTGGCCACCGATGATCTGAAATCGTTCATTTGCGTCGGTCAATTGATGAATAAGCTGATCGTATTCCCTGGACTCATAATCGGTACGTTCAGCAATTTCGGTATTGAGTTTCCGGATTTTACTTTCGAGTTTTAAAGTTTCGTTAAATGCCGTTAATGCCTCATCAAAGATGGTTTTTTGACTGTTTGTTTCCATTTCCTGCCTGAGGTATCCAATGGAAGTACCGGAAGGAATCACAACCTCTCCTTGTTGTGGAATAAGGTTTCTTGAAATGATATTGAGCAGTGTGGTTTTTCCTGATCCGTTTTTACCAACCAGCCCAATCCGATCCTTATCATTGACCAGAAAGGAAACGTTACTGAAAAGATCAGTACCGGTAAAATGTATTGACAGATTATTAACCGAGATCATTGTTTCATTTAAATTCAGGAAACTGCAAAATTATGAAAAGAAGTTTACAAAATATCCATGTTGTCATGTCGAACCCCATACCCAAGTCATTGAAGGGAAGGGGTGATATATCCCCTTACTATTGAGGGTGTGTGAAAAGTAATTTTCTTTACCAAGTGGTCATGTTGAGCCTGTCGAAATATATTTGATTCCCAGTATGATACACATTTCGACAGGCTCAATGTGACCAACCTTTTTAACTTTTCACACAGCCTTTATTGTACATTGTCAAATGCTGTTGGCAGTGATGAGTCGCCAGGGGATTCCTTACTCCATCCCCATTTCCTTTATATGGTTCGGAATGACACTCATAATTATTCAATCAAGATCTTGCGTACGATCATGTCATGTTCTGTTTCTATCTTGATATAATATATTCCGGGATTCAAATGTGAAACAGCTAATTGAAGTGATTTGCTATTTGCTTTCTCAGTGAGAACACTCATCCCTATATTGTTAAATATTTCTATCCTTTCAATCACAGATGGAGAACATATAAAAAGGTTATCTTTTGCAGGGTTAGGGTATATAATAATATCAAGTGATTCTGTTTCAGGTAATCCTGTAATAATTATTGAATTTGAGGGATTTGACTCACCAAAATAATATACTGCTGTTACCCAAAATTCATAAAATCCAAAAGAGCATAGAAATGAAGTATCCTCTATAAAACCAATTATAGCATTATCACGATAAACATTATAACCAGATGGTTCAATACAAGCTGAAGGAGGGGTCCAGGATAGTAAAATCAAATTTTGTGGTAATGAAATATAAAACAGATTTAAAGGTTCCAGTTCATCAGGTAATGGAACTGTTACATCAACATGATTTGTTTGATTGGATTCCCATCCATTATAAAAATAGCCGGTTGCGTAATAAGTGCGTTCAGTTTCAGGAAAAACAAGAGAATCAACAAACTGTGTATCAAAAGTTGTTGCATACCATATACTATCTTTGTATACATGAAAACTATCTGCTGGCATACCTGGAGGTATAGTCTCCCAATTCAAAATAACATCTGTACAATTCGTTTCTGCCTGCAAATTTTGAACCCAGGGTTGACCTTCAATTCCCAACAGAACTTCAACAACAGGAGAACCCACATTTGGTATTGTGTTGAATTGGATTTCTGCTTCATATATCCATGGTGGAATACCTGTTGCATCTAAATAAACTAACATCTCTTCACTTTCTCCCGGTTCTAAAGTTCCAGAAGTCGGTTCAATGGAAATCCAGGTAAAAATTTCTGC
>JAIOTR010000270.1 GCA_021106665.1 Bacteroidales bacterium | reverse complement strand
CCATCAGCAACCGAATTGTTAAAAATATGCCATTGTGCAGTTTCACCTTCATACAAACGTATTCCAGCATCTGCATCATCATCACTTTGTAAATATAAAAATGAAGATGGCCAGTTGCCTCCTTTTACATGTAAGCCAGCTTGTGGTACATCTGCCCCGATACCCACTCTTCCTGCATCTGAAACAATGAAATTTACGAATCCATCCGATCTTTGTATTTCCAGATCAGCACCGGTATTAAAATTCCCATCTTTAATAACGATTCCTTTTACATTGGACATATTATATAAAGTTCCTGCTGGAGACTCAATTGAAAATCGGCCTAACGAATTTGTATTTCCAATCGATAAATTACCTGATAGATAGCTGTCAAAACTTGCATGGATGTTGATTTTTTCAGCTCCGGACGCATCGTATAAATATATTCCACCGGAGCCGTCGCTATTTTGCCTCACCCTGAATAATGGATCATCATCATTGGAAAGAACATACATGCCGTGTGTATAGCCTGAAGACTTAACCATCAGGTCGGAATATGGAGTCGAAGTACCTATGCCGACATAACCACCATCATAGTAAAGGTTGCTTCCTGCAGAGTTCCACACACCACCGGAAGAGCGTTCGGAATAAAGTGAATAAGGTACCGAAAATAATTCAGACGTTCCCATAGAAACATAACCACCTCCTCCCAAATCATCAATCTCAATTTCAATGAATTTTGAATCAGCACTCCAGTCAATACTTTCGAAATTGTAATACCCAACAGGAGTTCCCAACCCAATATTCAGGTTTATCAGTCCAAACTGATTGGTTGTTACGGAAAAAGTTTCCTGGTAAACAATTCCCCCACCGGACGTTTGATCGTGAATAGTGACGCGAACATCAACCGCCTGGTTTGACATTATTTCACCTGCTACATCCCGGACCACTGCCTGGTATTTGAAAGCTTGTGGAGGTTGACAAAATACACTTGCTGAAAGTGCTATTAAGAGCAAGCTTAATGTAATTAGATTTTTCATGATCGGTGATTTTTATGATTTAATAAATAGAATGATTTATAAAACAATAAAAATACTACCTCACAAAGCTGATTAAAAGCACATATGTTGCATTCTTTAACACGGATGTTGCAAATGGCCTATCAGGTAAAGGTAGGCCTTCAGTGCTGATACCTGATTGGTCGAAAATGCCAGGTAGTAGTTTTGTGTTTTTCAACCTAACAGGCTCAATCCCGCACGTGCGGGACTGTTAGGTTTTGGTAAGTTCGATGTATTCTTTTGGGGTCATATTAAACTGTTTCTGAAAACATGTTGAGAAGTAGGAAAGGCTGTTGAATCCAACGGCATAAACAGTTTCTGCAATGGTACCATGATGTTGTTCTAAGAGTTGTGCAGCTCTCTTTAAGCGGATGGTACGGATAAATTCTGTTGCAGATAAATCGGTTAATGCTTTCAATTTTCTGTGTAACTGTGAGCGGCTCAGATTAATTTCTTCTGTTAGTGAATCTACATTCATGTCAGGATCAGCGAGATTATTTTCAATGAATGAAATAAGTTTGTTCAGGAATTTCTCATCAGCAGAAGTTACAGTAATATCTTTTGCTTGTATTTTCACCTCTTTGCTAAAACGCTCACAGAGTAATTTTCTCTGTTCAGTCAGATTTTGAACCCTGGTTACCAGTTCTTGCCTGTTGAAGGGTTTGGCAATATAATCATCAGCACCTGTTTCCAGTCCCCGTATCCGGTCGTCGACTGAAGAAAGTGCTGTAAGCAGGATGACCGGGATATGACTGGTTCGCTCATCGGTCTTTAGTTTATTACACAATTCTATGCCATCCATTTTTGGCATCATAAGGTCACTGATAATGATATCAGGTATTTTGCTTGTTGCGGTTTCAAACCCGGACTTCCCATCTTTTGCCTCAAGTATATTGTACTGTTCGTTAAAACAATCGCGGATATATAAGCGCATATCCGGATTATCTTCAATTAAAAGTATCTGTAATAAATCTTCTTCGGATAGCTCAACAACAGTATCTTTATCTGTTTCAGGTGTTTTTATTTTTTCCTGGTTTTGAAGATTAGTTGCTAGAGTTGATAATTCAGAAGTCTCTTCTTTGTCATCAACAATCTCGTTTGTTTCAAAAGCTTTTTTATCAATGGGTAGATAAACTTTAAAAGTACTTCCTTTTTGTAATGCACTTTCAACAAATATTTTACCATGATGCAGTTCAACAAGTTCTTTTGATAATGACAAACCCAGGCCGGTACCTTCAAGATTCCTGTTGTGCTTGGAATCAACCTGGTAGAACCGATCAAAGATATGAGATAGGTTTTCTTTGGCTATTCCCGGACCAGTGTCGTTAACTGCAATACAAATAATTTGCCCTGTAATTTTCCTGAATACTGGGGGTAATTCCTTTTTATTTGAAAATAATGACAATTCAAACATAACCTGCCCTTTTTCAGGTGTAAATTTTAATGCATTCGAAAGCAGGTTGTAAACAATTTTTTCAAGTTTATCATGATCGAAAAAGGCCTGGATCTCCTGATCAGGAAATAAATATTTAAAATTGATTTTCTTTTTTTCAGCAAAAGACTGGAACGACATTACCATCCCTTTTAAAGCTTGAGTGATATCAGATCGGGATACTTTTAATGATAATTTACCAGCTTCAAGTTTTGACAAATCCAATAGCTGATTATCCAGGAATAAAAGGCGGGTTGCATTTCGGTGCATCATCCCGATCATGTCCGTATTTTCTTGTGTGGAATCGCTCATTAGCTTCTCAAGTGGGCCAAGGAGTAATGTAAGCGGTGTGCGGAATTCGTGAGAAATGTTGGCAAAAAACCGGGATTTTGTCAAATTCAGTTCTTTTAGCCTAGTGTTGAGCTTTTGTTTATTCCTGTATCCCCAAAACAAGAAAATCAAAACGACCATTACAAGTATAGTTAATCCTATCATCAGATTTCGTTGCGACCGTTGCTTTTGCATTATTAATTCTTGTTTCTCTTTTTCTGAATTTAATAAGGCAATCTCCTTCTCTTTTTTCTCAACTTCATATTTGGATTCCATTTCTGTGATCTGTCTTACTACTTCTGCATTCACAGTACTATCATGATAAATTTTGTATAGTTTTTGAAACTTGTAAGCTTTTTTAAACTGATTAAGTTCAGCAAAAGCCTCAGAGAGGATCCGGTACGCTTCAGTTTGTATTCGTTTTAAATTTATCTCTTCCGACAGTTTTAATCCGTTTTGGGCAAAATCAACAGCCAGGGGCATATTCCCGGATAACAGGTAATCGTTGGCTATATTTGTCAGACACATAGCGATACCTGATTTGTCGCCCAACTCCTTGTATTTATTGAGGGCCTCGTTATGATATTCTAGGGCTTTCTGAAATTTTTTTAGATCCGAAAATATTAACCCCAGGTTATTTAATGTTGAGGCGATTCCAAAACCATCATTGATCTCTTTTTTAATTTCAAGTGATTTCAGATAGTTTTCTGTAGCACTTGTATATTGATTTAAATCAAAGTAAACATTCCCGATGTTATTATAATTGAAAGACATCCCAAGTTTAAAATCCATATCCTCGTTTATTTCCCGCGACTTCTGATGCTACTCCAATGCCTTTGCATATTGCTTTTGGCTATTGTATATTCCACCAAGCTTATTGTAAATCCTGGATAAGTTTTCCTTATTGTCCGTTTTTATTACCAATTGTCTTGCTTCATCCAAATATTCAAGTGCAATCTGGTATTCATTTTGTTTATTAAAGACATCGCCAATATCAATCAAGCAGGAAACAATACCCACTGTATCTTCTAATTTTTCGTAATAACTATTTGCTTCAATCAGCAAATCGGAAGCCTTATCATAATTACCCTGAACTTTTCTGATAATACCAATATTCTGCAATGAATTTGCAAT
>JAIOTR010000080.1 GCA_021106665.1 Bacteroidales bacterium | reverse complement strand
TACGTAAATAAACATTTAGGACAATGACCACACCACGAATCTGTTTTACTGCCAACATTGCAGCTTTTAAATTTCTTGAAATACTGGGAATACCGTGAAAATATTTCAGCAATTTTATATTCATTCAACGGGCGTAAAAAACTAAAATAATTAATATCAGGACTAATATACTTTAAGACATATTCCCTGAAATATTTTTCAAATTCATAAGATTTTGAGTATTGGTGATTAACTCCTGATTTCTGATGTGTGGGTTCATTGGCGCTGGATTCGTTAGAAAGGGCTATATGCCTGCTGCCACTTAATGCTGCAACAAATATACTCACAAATGCCAAGAGAGCTGAAAATGGAGTATGCCCATTTAAAAAACCCTTTTTATTGAGTTCAAGTAATTGTGGATGAATAGTTCTGTTAATCTTTATAAACTCATCATCTTTAAAAGACGCCGTTTCGATTGTATTTAAACTTGCCGGTCTGGGATTTACGACTAAAGGAATACATCTAAAATGATCCTTCAATAATTCAAGTGTTACAATTGAATCCTTGCCCCCGCCTATGGGAACCAAAACCTGTTCATTATCCAAATCCACATTGAATGCTTTGACCTCCTCATCTGATTCACATTTGATATCAAATATTTCATGAACAGATTCATGGATATTATTGAGGTAAAAAAATTCACCCAATCCATTAAAGTATAAATGCTTCCACCAGGCAATTTGCGTATCACGAAGTTTGTAAGGTTTTATAATTATTTTTTTTGGGCAGGCAGCTTTCCAGTAACTGATAAGCTCAATCATACCGATATGAAAGACAAAGTTTTGAAGTGTCTGGTCTGAAATATCATTATTAAAATATTTTCCTTTTACTATTTCTAAAGTGGGATGAAAACGGAATTTATCAGCAAGATTAAAATCGTATATAACACTTATTTTATCCTTATCATTTTTAATGGAAAAACCTTCATAAATAAAAAATTTATAGTCTTTTCTTAGCTGTTTGTATTTTTTATAATTATCTTTAAACACGATTTATGATGGTATCATTTTTGTTAATGAAATATTATATTGTTTAATTTTTCAAATATGATTACAAAAAAACAAAAAATTCGTTGAAAATGACTGATATAAATGACATACTGAAAATAAAGACCAATAATATAAAGCCTACCAGGGGGAAAATACTCATTTCAGAACCTTTTCTTGTTGATTATTACTTTAAACGATCTGTGGTTTTACTTGCGGAACATAACGAGGAAGGATCGTTCGGATTGATCATCAATAAGCCAGTTGATCTGAGATTAAGTGATATAGTTAAGGACTTCCCATCATTTGACACACCGATTTATTTGGGTGGACCGGTAAAGACCGACAGCCTTTATTTTATTCATACAATGGGCAATGAGATAGAAAACAGCATGGAAATATCAGAAGGATTATTTTGGGGTGGAGATATTGAAATTGTGAAGGAACTGATCACCATTGAGAGAATTGATCCCAAAGAAATTAAGTTCTTTGTGGGATATTCAGGGTGGGTATCAAAGCAGTTAGAGGGTGAACTTGCAAGGAATTCGTGGCTTGTTGCAAACATAAAAGCCAAAGATGTAATGGAAGCTAATCCGGATAAAATGTGGAAAAAAACAGTTAAAAATTTAGGTGGTGATTATGCTTACTGGACCAATTTCCCATCTGATCCTACGATGAATTAAGCTCATGCTCCCTTTTTAATGAATTTATTTTCAACAGAATAGTCCTGATATAAATTCACCCTGATCATGTCAAAATATCTTTTCCTGTCTTCTATGCTTAGATGTTGAAAATCTTCTAACCTGTCAAGATCAGAAAGCTCTTTCACAAGTTTTGTATTCAAATCAAGGTTTAAGCAATTTTTAAGCGATTGTATAAAAACTTCATTGGTTCCCCAGGATATATTATGAAATAATCCTCCATGAAGGGTATTCATTCCAAGCAGGTAATAACCTCCATCTTTCACAGGAAGCTTTTTCGAGTGGTGCCATATATGCATTTGGGGGTTATTGAAAAAATATTTTAATGGTCCGAGCGGCATTTTAAAATTGGAATGGTTAAAATGACCGATGGAAAGAGCAAAGATATGCACGATAAAAAAATCCTGGATACCAAACCCGATCATTCCCAAAGGGATGTATTCAATGCTGCGATAAACTATATTTTCCATCCAGTGGTAGCGAAGATGGGCGGCAAATCCCATTTGCTTGACACTGTGATGCACTTTGTGAAATTCCCAAAGAAATGGAACCCTGTGCAGCAAACGGTGAATATTCCACTGAATGAAATCCCGTAAAAGGAACAATACAAGCAACTGGACTATTCCTGGCAAAGCTACAACAGAAATGGCAACCCAGTTGGTGATCCCGAATATGGCGAGAAAGTCATTGAACAATTCCACGAAAACATTGGAAGCAGCATTAAAACCGATCAGTGAAAAAATAAAAAAGTTAAAGAACATGTAAAAGCCATCCAACCAGAAATCTTGCCTGATCCTTGGCTGACCCTTACGCCAGGGTTTTATTAATTCGAGGGAATAAAAAAACAATGAAATGACGATCAGCGCCCAGAAATAATTATGCCACGACAGCACAAAAATTTCACTGATCAGGTAGTTATAGTATCCCTGAAAGGAGTCCCCTATTATTTGTACATACTTTTCAAACATTCTATTCTAAACATTTTCAATTAGGCGTAGATCTGATTTTTTGAAAATCGTATCACCTTATTTAAAACCCACACATCTACTTCAGTATTTACCTTCATCACAAAGCCTGTAAATTTGCTTTCACCGAGATACACATTGCACACATCCCCCACCTTCAGGCTTCTTCTTCTTTGGTTGGTTCTAACAACGTTTAGAATAATATAACTTGCGTATATAAAAAATAATATGGATATCGCTCCAAGCATTAATATTTGTTTTTGGTATTCTGACCTGTAAAAAAAACGCATAAAGTTACAAAATTATTCTAATTCCAAGATTATATGTTGAACC
>JAIOTR010000049.1 GCA_021106665.1 Bacteroidales bacterium | reverse complement strand
GGTTCATATTTAGCTTCAAAATCGAAAAATTCATTTTTACTGATGATCTCTGCAACGGGCAAAATAATAATTTCACCTTTTTGTTTTATAACACCACAAGTTATTTCCCGTCCTTCTATAAATTCCTCCAATAAGATTTCATCATCTTCATTAAACGCTTTCTCAATAGCTGCTTGCAAGTGTTCCGGTTTATTCACTTTCGACATTCCTACGCTTGAACCTCCATTATTGGGTTTGACAAATAAAGGGAGAGATAATTTATTTTGTACTGAATCAATATCGAATTTGCAGCTTTTGTTAAGAACAATCGAATTTGCAGTTTTAACATTAAAGTTAGATACGAATTTTGTACAGAAATATTTGTTAAAGGTTAAAGCAGAAGTAGCATGATCACATGAAGTATAAGGAATATTCAGTATGTCGAAATACCCTTGCAGTTTTCCATCTTCGCCGGGAGTTCCATGAATAGCAATAAATACACAATCGAATTTTATTTTTCCACCATTAACGTCAACAGTGAAATCGTTCTTATCAACCATGTATGAACTATTGTTTTTGCACGCATAGTACCATTCCGTTCCTCTCAGCATGATCGGGTAAACCTTAAATTTATTCGGATCGAGATATTTTAAAACAACCTCACCACTTTGGACGGAAATATCAAACTCCCCGGAATTGCCGCCACTGATAACTGCGATATTAAATTTCATAACCCATAATTTGAAACAAATATAAACACAAAACAAATACGCTATAATAATTCTTAAACACAAAATCAAAACAGTCTCTAAAACTTTGAACTTTTCATTTTATCTTTGCCGCATTGAAGCAATAATTCAATCAATTTGAAGTTATAAAGTAAATTTTTTAACAGGAGGAATTCTACGGGAGTATGCAAGCGTCAAAATCAGGGAAAAACGCTTTTTTATTTTTTATACTGAGCAGAAAATTTCTATTTAATATTGGAATAGCCATTTTGGTGCTGATTCTCTTGTTTTTTCTGTTGATCAAGTTCCTTGATATATATACCCGACACGGGAAAGAACTGGCAGTTCCTGATTTTTATGGAATGAAGATGTATCAAATTGATTCAGCAGGATATAATCAACAATTTGATTTTTTTATCACGGATTCATTGTACGATGAAAGTCAAACCAAAGGAGTAATTGTTATTCAGGATCCTTTGCCGGGCGCTATGGTAAAAAGGGGGCGTAACATTTATGTTTCTATCGTGGCAACCCTACCTGAAATGGTGATCATGCCTGATTTAAAGGACTTGACACTCAGGCAGGCTATTAATATTCTTGAATCTAGCAAGTTAAAAGCAGGAAAGTTAATGTATGCTCCAAGTTTTGCTAAAAATGCCATTCTGGAACAAATGTGTAAAGGAGATACTGTATGGCCGGGAGATACCCTGGTAAAAGGTACTATTGTTGACCTGGTTGTTGGATCGGGTGAGAGACAATATAAAATACCTATACCTTTCCTGATAGGAAAAACAAGGGAAGAAGCAATTTATGACCTGAATATTGCATCTTTTAATTTGGGAAATGAGTTTTATATGGATAGCATCATGGATGAAACAGCCAGGGTATTTATGCAGGAACCCATGTGGGAGACTGAGATTCCTTATTTTCCGGGAGATTCTGTACATTTGTGGTACAAATCAGAAGACTCACTGGATTTTGATGAATATTTAAAAACGTTTTTACCTGACTCGTTGCAAACCGACAGTCTGAACATGGATTTTTAAACTACTTTTGGCTTAATGAAGAAAATACTGGTACATATAATTTTACTGATAATTCCTTTTTCGGTTTTTAGCCAGGTATATTTATCCGGCGTAATGTCTAACCCGGTAATTAAGAGTTATTTAATTGAAAATGATGCTATTCCATTTAAAACCATCATTAAAGATTATGAATCAATTTTTTTACCATTTGAAGATGATTTTTCATATACAGGTGTGTATCCCGATACAAATCTCTGGATAGATAATTATACCTATATCAATGCTGAATATCCTATTTACCCTGTTGATTATGGTGTTGCTACTTTAGATGTGCTTGACGCCAATGGTGATTTATATAATCACGCTAACCAGTATTCTTTTATTGCTGATCATTTAACATCTTATCCCATTCGCCTCGATTCGGTTTTTGATCCCGCACAAGGAACACTAATTGAAATTACACCTGCTGATTCGGTATATTTGAGTTTTTATTATCAGCCACAGGGATGGGGAGATGTTCCTTTACCGGATGATTCATTGGTGTTGGAATTTGGGAACTACTCAGGAGATACTGTATTTTCTCATATGGAATACTTTTGGCTTTATACAAATGAAGGAGATTCGATAAATCCAGGAGATGAAATTATTTACGATGGATTTGGATGTGATACCAATTATATTCTTGCTGATAGGATATATGTTTATCCCGATTCTATTCTTGTTCCGTGTGATTCTGTTTTTGTTCTTGAAACCAACTGGACCCCGATGTGGAGTGCGCTGGGTGAGCCTGTAGATACATTTATGACCAATAATGACATATTTTTCAAACAAGTAATGATACCCATTACAGATACTATTTGGTTTGAAGATGATTTTCAGTTCAGATTTTATAATATGGGTAGTATATCTGATATTAACAGTTGGCAAAGCAATACCGATCATTGGCACATTGATAAAATTAACCTTAATGTAGGCAGGTCAGTGGATGATATATTTACCAGGGAAATCAGGTTTGTTGAACCGGCCGAATCTTTTATCAAGGAATATTATTCGATGCCATTGTCCCAATACAATTTGGATTATTGGAAGGATTCAATTAAAGTTACCGCTAATAATATTGATTCGATATATCACAAATGCACTTATTATTATCAGGTTCAGGATGAAGAAGGCAATTATTTGCCAGAGTTTAATTATGAAGGATATACTGATACAATTGAACCTTTCTATACCCGGGATGTAAGTAATTATACACCTTTTGCATATCCGCCGGTTATTCGTTGGTTTGACTTCTCAAACCCTGAGGAGGTTGATTACAAGATCAGTCATTATATTTATGATGAAGACTCTGTAACGGTAGGTGACACGATTGTATTTAACCAACAGTTTAAAAATCATTTCGCATATGATGATGGAACTGCTGAAAGAAGTTATGGTGCATCCACAGCAGGTACAAGAATAGCCGTACAATTCAGGACTGCAGTTTCCGATACCCTGAGAGGTGTTCAGATATTTTTTAACAAAACATTTGGAGACCATAGTGGCAAATTTTTTCATCTTGGAGTTTGGAACAATAACAACGGAGAACCAGGTTTGCTGATATATAAGAAGGAAAACCTGCAACAAGAATTTAGTGGGTTGAATGAATTCCATACTTATATTTTTGAAGATACATTGATCAAACTCGGAGTTGTAGTATTCTATATTGGTGTTATTCAAACAACCAACGAAAACCTAAATATCGGATTTGACCGAAATACAGATTCAAGAAATAGAACATTTTATAATACAAGTAACCAATGGAATAAATCTCCCTATGATGGTTCATTAATGATAAGGCCGGTTGTAGGGAAGGCGCTGATAGAACCTGAACCTCCTGTAAAAAGCCAACCTGCTCAATTAGAAATTTATCCTAATCCTCCGGGTAGCTACGATTATATTACCATTGATCTTCCTTCTGATGTATCAGATCCAAAATACTGGAAGTATTTGACCATTAGAATATTTGACATTTCCGGCAGATTGATTTATTCTTCGCCTTTCGAAGAAAAATTCAATATTTCACGATTTGACAATGGATTTTACCTCGTGGATATATTGGACGAAGCTTTTTCGAGAAATTATACAACCAAGTTGCTTATTGTTAAATAGAAACATGTAGTAGAAAAGTTATGGCTGAGAAAATTGATTTTCAGGAAGAAGATCGGGAATTGTATGAGCATTACAGATTTGAGGTTGATATGGGACAGGGACCTATTAGGATAGATAAATTTCTGATGTCAAGGATTGAAAATGTCTCCCGCAATAAAATCCAAAATGCAGCTTTGTCAGGAAATATTATTGTTAATGACAAGGTTGTGAAGCCCTCTTATAAGGTAAAACCGGATGACGTAATTTCAGTGATGATGTCCCAGCCGGTGAGGGAATTTAAACTCATCTCTGAAAATATTCCAATTGAAATCCTTTACGAAGATGACTATATAATTGTCGTGAATAAGTCAGCAGGAATGGTAGTTCACCCCGCCTACGGAAATTATACAGGAACGTTGGTAAATGCTCTCATTTACCACCTTGAACAATCTGGTGTGCCTGTAAATGATGAAAGTGCCGGCCCTTTATTGGTTCACAGAATTGATAAAGATACTTCAGGAATTTTACTGGTTGCCAAAAATGAAGAAGCGCAATTGAAACTGGGAAGGCAATTCTTTAAACATACCCTGAAACGGAATTACAGGGCATTGGTTTGGGGAGATATGAAATCAGAAGAAGGTACCATAACCGGCCATATAGGGCGGAGTCTGAAAAACAGGAAGGTTTTTAAAGTTTTTCCGGATGGTGATTATGGTAAACATGCTGTTACACATTATAAAGTTATTGAACGATTTGGATATGTTACGTTAATTGAATGCAGACTTGAGACCGGACGTACGCATCAAATCAGGGTGCACTTAAAACATATTGGGCATACTATTTTTAATGATGAAACCTACGGAGGAAATGAGATTTTGAAAGGTACTACCTTTTCAAAGTATAAGCAATTTGTCAACAATTGCTTTAAAATCTGTTCGCGTCAGGCATTGCATGCAAAATCTTTGGGTTTTAGTCATCCCGTATCAAACAAAGAATATTTTTTTGAAACAGAATTACCTGATGATATGTCGGGACTAATTGAAAAGTGGAGAAATTATGCCATTCATAAAAAAACGGATGAATAACCGCCAGAATTCTTTTCTATTTTATTACCTTGGTACCCAGCATATCCTTCATTTCAAAAAATCCTGTTTTACCCATTAACCATTCCGCTGCTGAAACAGCTCCTTTTGCAAATCCTTTCCTGTTTTTAGCTGTATGTTTGATTTCAAGTTCATCAATATCGGATTCGTATTTTACAATGTGTGTTCCAGGTACTTCACCTTTTCTAAAGGAGTTTATTAATAGATCGGAGGGATCGGTTTCTTTATCTATAATCCACTGATGTTTGTTTTCAGTTAGTTTGATGATCTGATTGGCAAGTTCGATGGCAGTTCCACTTGGTCTATCTTTTTTGTGAATATGATGGGTTTCCTCTATTGTTAAATCATATGGATATTTGCTTATCAAATTGGCAAGTAATTTATTAATTTCGAATAAAATATTTACACCAATACTAAAATTTGAAGCGGTAAAAATTGCCTGGTTCTTTAACAAACATAATTCCCTAATTTGCTCCTTTTTATTCTCCCATCCGGTTGTACCTACTACTGCGGGAATATTTAGGTCGAAGCACTTTTGGATATTTGTAACAACTACATCGGGCTGGCTGAAGTCTATAATTACATCAGATTTTTTAATATCCTGCTCCAGATTTTTCCAGTCTTCTGCCGAATCTATTTTAGCAACAATAACATGATTTTTTTCGAGCACTGCCTTCTCAATTTCTTGGCCCATTTTCCCATAACCCGAAAGTGCGATTTTCATGCGGTAAAAATTTTATTAAAAGTTCAGGGTTAATTTTAACCCTCCATTAAGCTTATATCCGTAAACAGGTTCATAAACTGCCGGTTCCCATTGAAGTGTAAGGTCTTCATCCACTTCCCAGGTAAAAAGATGAGCATCAACAGTAGCATCAAGTACATTTAAAATATACCAGATGCCCGTTAAAATGTATGTCAGGTCACGATTGCGACGATAATAGTTTTTTTGATCCAATAAAATATCAGTTCGTGATCCATATAACTCTTCATATTCGTTGACCGGAGGTTCAGAACCATCGTTAACCAATGCATGATAATAGGCATCACGCCACATTATGTATTCCTTATGATTAAAAGAAATGAAATAGTAAAACACCCCGAAACCTCCATAGATAATTGGAATTTTCCAGTATTTCTTATTGTAAGCCTGACCTAACCCGGGTAGGATCAAAGAGTATATTGTAGCCTTGTGAGGACTATGGGTTTTGTATGAAGCAGTATCTACAGTTACAATTTCAGCGCTACTTAATACAGAGTCGCCTGCAGGAGAATTTTGACCTGAAACGTTTATTGCAATGAGCAAAAGAACAGAATATGCAATGAATGATTTATTTGTAAGAAAATGTATAAGTTTTATCACTTTAAACGAGCAATTATTTTTCGAGTATGGAGACAATTTTTTCAAATTCTTTGTCAGATTTGAATGGAATAACGATACTACCTTTTCCTTTAGTATTTTTTCTTATCTCAACTTTCGTACCTAATTGTTCTGATAATTCATTTTTTATTAATGAATATTTTTCAGGAAGGGGATCAGTATGTTTCTTTACGATGGGTTTTTGCTCTTTGCT
The DNA here is from genome assembly GCA_021106665.1 of Bacteroidales bacterium. Taxonomy (GTDB): domain Bacteria; phylum Bacteroidota; class Bacteroidia; order Bacteroidales; family JAADJA01; genus JAADJA01. The sequence goes on along the minus strand of JAIOTR010000049.1, from coordinate 780 downwards.
CAAATCTTTTACAATTCGCTCTACATCACGTACCGATAAATTTTTGCTGATAATGGCAGATAGAATCTGGATTTGAATTTCGACGTTTTCAATATTAATTATTGCCCTGGCATGTCCCATCGAAATTTTTTCTTCTTTAACAGCCTTTTGTATTTCAGGAGGAAGTTTTAGCAGTCGAATGTAATTTGCAATTGTTGTCCGGCCCTTGCCAATTCTGTCACTCAGTTCTTCCTGAGTAATTTTACACTCTTCAATTAATCGCTGATAACTTATCGCTATGTCAAGTGAGTTCAGGTCTTCACGGTGTATATTTTCGATAAGGGCCATTTCAAGCATTTGATGGTCATTGGCCACCCTGATAAACGTTGGAATAGCATCTAATCCCACAATCTTAGCTGCTTTGTACCTTCTTTCACCGGAAATCAACTGGTATTTGTCGTATCCCAGTTTTCTAACGGTGATTGGTTGAATTATTCCCTGTTCTTTTATAGATTTTGCAAGGTCATTCAGGGATTCTTCCTCAAATTGATTTCGCGGTTGAAAAGGATTGGATTCAATTTTTTCGAGGGGAATATTTGCGATGGCCCCAACTACATAATTTCCGGAAATATCAGTAGATGTTATATCCGTTTCAGGACTTTCAAGAATAGCGTTAAGTCCTCTTCCCAATGCAGATTTTTTAGTTTTCATTTGCAATAGGAATTTGTTTATCGGATTCGCTGATGCTTGTCAGCCCATGCTTTTGTAAAATCTCACGGGCAAGATTCAGATAATTGATAG
>JAIOTR010000349.1 GCA_021106665.1 Bacteroidales bacterium | reverse complement strand
TGATGTAAACGTATGGTGTTGTCGATAAGTTCATGAAGTTCGCTCATCAATGGGTTGATCTCTTTTGGAGACAAACTTTCAACCAGGTTTTGGAATCCGGTTAATTCTGCCGATAATATTGAGGCCGCTTGTTTTTGCAAGGATTTGTAAAACTCCAAAGTTAATAAAACTTGTCATGCTTTAATTGAATTTTGATCAATGTCAAAAATTATTTATATATTTGTGAACTCATAGTACGAAAATATCGGATGTCTGGTTCACTAAAAAATAACAACAAAATTCTTTTATGCCTTTACAAGGATATACGCAGTGTTTTCCGGCTAATTGATGTCGCAATGCTTTGTGGGGAGTCTCAACAAAAATCACTAAGCAAAAAATTGAATTATTACGTCCATAAAGGCCAACTGGAAAATCCACGAAAAGGCATTTATGCCAAAAAGGGCTATAATTCTGAGGAACTTGCCTGCATTCTCTATACCCCTTCATATATTTCACTCGAATATATTCTTCAAAAAGCCGGTATAGTATTCCAGTATGATAGGCAAATTTCTGCTGTTAGTTACTTGAGCCGTTCTTTGGAGGTGGATAATCAATCTTATCGTTACAGGAAAATAAAAAATAGTGTCCTGCTAAATCCAACCGGTATCAAAATCGGTGACCGGTATGTTAGCACTGCCATACCTGAACGGGCATTTTTAGACAAGCTTTATCTGGAGCCTGATTTTTATTTTGATAATTTGAATCCACTCAATCTGGATTTGATAAACAAACTTTTGCCTTTATACCAGTCAAAATCACTAACTGATAAAATTAAAAACTATTTTTAAGATGTTTGATATTAACCGGCACCGGTTTTATATGGTCCAAATCCTGAAAAATATCTATTCTGATATTGAGCTTTCAAATTATCTGGGGTTTAAGGGAGGAACAGCCTTAATGTTCTTTTATGAATTGCCACGCTTTTCCGTTGATCTTGATTTTGATCTGTTAAATCGTGACAAAGCTGCCGTTGTTTACGATAAACTGCGAAAAATCATTCTAAAGTATGGGAGCATCAGCGATGAAGCCCAAAAGTTTTTCGGGCAGTTAATTGTGCTGGATTATGGCAAAGGTGAGCGAAAATTGAAAATTGAAATTTCAAACCGGTTGTTTGAAAACCATTACGAAATAAAAAGCCTCTTCGGTATTAATGTAAAAGTAATGACCGCGCCAGATATGTTTGCCCATAAGCTCTGTGCCCTCCTTGATCGTGGGGCAAAAACCAACAGGGATATTTTTGATATATGGTTTTTTATGGAAAAACAAACTCCCATAAATAAGAACATTGTTGAAACCAGGATAAAAATTGGCTTGTCAGAACATATATCAAACTGTATTAATTACCTGGAAAGTATCAGGAATAAACACCTTTTGGATAGATTAGGTGAATTAATGGATCAGGAAACAAAACAATTTGTAAAAACACAGCTATTAAATGAATGCATAGGACATTTAAAGTTTTACGAAAAATATCCTATTTTAAATTAGTTTGAAATCCAGAAATTTCTGCTGATAATATGACAGCCTCTTGTTTTTGCATGGATTTTTTGACTAAATTATTATGTTTAACAAATTTCATATTTTTGAAACATATAGCATATACGGATTACAGCCTTGCCAACCACTTGGCAAAAAACACATCATAAACAAAATGTTTTAAACATTTTGTTCTAAAAACATAAACCGATTAAACTTTAGCAGTATATTTCCGTCCAAAACAATATTTCTTTAATTTCGCCTTCTTTAAATTATGCTTAAAGAGCTAAAAAAAATATTCCCTCATTTTATTGATAGCATTTTAAACAGCTACACACAAGTTTTTTTTTCCAATAACCGAATTTTTGCAATCATCCTGATAATTGTAACTTTTTTCGACCTGAATGCAGGAATCAGTGGTTTAATAGCTGTACTGGCTTCCAATCTTACCGCCTACCTGATTGGTTTCAACAGATTCAATATAAAATCGGGTTTTTATGGGTTTAACTCTCTTCTGGTTGGCTTAGGGCTTGGGATTTACTACCAAATGCATATCGAGTTTATTCTCATCCTGTTGTTTGCTTCTATTTTTACATTGTTTGTAACGTTGATGTTAGAGGGAGTAATTGGTAAATATGGCCTCCCCTATTTAAGTATTTCTTTTTTGTTTGGAATTTGGATGGTAACGCTGGCATCGAGGGAGTTTACCGCTTTAACTGTCAGTGAGCGGGGTATTTTTATGTCGAATGAATTATATGATATTGGTGGTGGTTTACTTGTCAGGATATACAATTGGTTTATAAACATAAATTTACACGAATCAATTGTGATTTATTTCCGGTCTTTGGGTGCAATCTTTTTTCAATATCATCTTTTCGCAGGAATTGTAATCGCCATTGGATTGCTGATCTATTCCAGGATTGCTTTTTTATTATCCATCATAGGATTCTTTTCAGCTTATTTATTTTATCAGTTTGTCGGCGGCAATTTATACGAACTGAGTTATAGTTATATTGGCTTTAATTTTATTTTATCTTCCATTGCCATCGGCGGATTTTTTATTATCCCATCAAGGTATTCATTTTTGTGGGTCATTTTGCTTACACCCTTAATTTCTATAACCATAACCAGTACAATGGCTGTGATGTCTTTATTCCAGCTTTCCATTTTTTCCCTGCCTTTTAATATCATCGTTTTATTATTTTTATACATCCTTAAATTCAGGGAAAGGTATTTTACTAAACCTGAAATCGTAATTCATCAGCAATTTTCACCTGAGAAAAACCTCTATTCCCAGATGAACAATAAAGAGCGGTTCCATAATTTTAAGTACTTACCCATCTCGTTACCTTTCTGGGGGGAATGGACGGTAACTCAAGCCCACCATGGAGAATATACACATAAGGACGAATGGGCACATGCCTGGGATTTTGAAATTAAAAATGATGACGGATTTGGATATAAAAATGGAGGTAATATTAAAGAGGACTTTCTCTGTTACAATAAACCTGTTATCTGCCCCGCTGATGGATGGGTGGAAGAAATTCTGGATGGTGTGGAGGACAATGAAATTGGTGACAGCAATCTCGAACAGAACTGGGGAAATACAATCGTTATAAAACACAATGAGAAGCTGTTCACAAACATCAGCCACATAAAAAAGGAATCGTTCAAAGTTAAAAAGGGCGATTTTATTAAAAAGGGCGATATCGTGGCACACTGTGGAAATTCTGGAAGGTCACCTGAGCCTCATGTACATTTCCAGGTGCAGGAAACTCCTTTTATCGGATCAAAAACACTTGATTATCCCATCAGTCATTATATTTTGCATCAGAATGGCAAATACAAATTAAAGACTTATAGCAAACCTTCAAAAGAAGATGTTGTTTCAAAAATTGAAAAAAATCAAACCTTATACAAAGCCTTTCACTTTGTGCCCGGACAGCAATTGAAATTTATTGTTACCTCTTCATCATCCCAAAAAGAAAGGACTGTGTACTGGGAGGTGCAATCTGACATATACAACAATACATTTCTGTTTTGTGCCAAAACCAAATCAAAAGCCTGGTTTAAAAATGATGGCAGTATGCACTACTTTACCCATTTTGAAGGGAATAAAAATTCTTTGCTGTTTTACTTTTATCTTGGCGCCTATAAAGTAATCAGCGGGTTTTACAAGGGTTTAAAAATAGAAGATAAATATCCCATTCATATACTGAATAACAAAGGATTGGTATTTCTGCAGGATTTTATAGCGCCTTTCTTTATGTTTGTAAAATCGGGATATGAGATGGAATATATTAAAATCAATGACGGTTTAACCGATAGTCATATCTTGTTCTTGTCAAGCGCAACGGTGAAGAATGGAAGTAAAATTACCCGTAAATTAAACTTCGAGTTTGAAATTGAATCAAACAAAATAAAGAGAATGGTCGTTAT
>JAIOTR010000447.1 GCA_021106665.1 Bacteroidales bacterium | reverse complement strand
TCCATTATTCCAATTAAACATATCATTTGGGGTATGATTTTACCAAAGTTTCAAAATTACTGAGGTCTGATGTAACCTGAGTTATAGGATTTGAAACAACTGTTATTGCCTTCCTGCCTTACCTCTTTTATATTTACCGAAAGAAATTTAATTCCAATGAAATAAAAAAGGAGGACTATCATGAAAACAAAAATTTTACTTGCAAATTTATTATTTAATCTAAGCTTCATTCTTACAGCCCAGATTATCAATGTACCAGACGATCAGCCAACCATCCAGGCAGGTATAAATGTAGCTATGAATGGTGACACTGTACTTGTGGAAGACAGTACCTATTTTGAAAACATTAAGTTTATGGGTAAAGCCATCACAGTTGCTAGCCATTTCCTTATTGACGGCAATGAAGATCACATCGATAATACGATCATTGACGGCAGTCAGCCAGCTAACCCCGACAGCGCTTCCACAGTGATGTTTGTTAATGGCGAAGATACCACATCCATTATCTGCGGGTTTACCATACAGGGAGGAGCAGGTTTGTTCAATACCACATTGGGTTTTAAATATGGTGGCGGTATAGCATGCCGGGGGTCCGGCCCTAAAATTTGTCATAATAAAATTAAAAATAATGTGATCACGGATCCTTCATTTGATTGTGGTGGCGGAGGAATTGGAAGTTGGTATGAAGCGGGAAACTGGTTGATGGTGGTGGATAATAATGTCATCAGCAACAATATGTGTACAGCGAATGCCCAATCGGCTTGTGGTGGTGGGATTTATGTTTCAACAAATGTAATTATCCGGAATAACATAATTGAAGAGAACAGTTGCTATAATGCAGGAACACTAGCTGATGGTGGTGGTATAGAGGTACAACAATTTGGAGCAGCAATAACAGCAGTGATAAATAACAATACCATCCAAAATAATACAGTGGAAGGCAATGAAAGTTTAGGTGCAGGAATTAGGATTATGTCAGCAACTGTAACAATTTCAAATAATGAGATTAGCAATAATTCATGTATTGCAGAAGAAATTGCATATGGAGGCGGTATATATTCAAACCAGACGGGTAAAACAATTATATTAAATAATCAGGTGGAAAACAATACTTGTGAGGCTACCTATCCCGGGGGAGGGGGATATTATTGTTATGACATAAATGGAGAGTTATATATTGTTGGAAATATGTTCAATAACAATGATTTGACAGGTGTAGAATATTGGATTGGTGCAGGAATATGTATTTATAAATTTTCTGATATTATTCATATAGCGGATAATCATTTCAAAGAAAATGGAGGCAATTATATATTATGGTCAACAGGAGGAGCTTTATGGATTTTCAACACTTTAGATAAGGAAGTAGTTATTGATAAAAATATTATAGCTGACAATTATGCCAGAAGTGGCGCTGGAATTTTTACTTTTAATTTGTACAATTATAAAATTCAAAATAATGTATTTAGGGAAAATTATGCTTATGACAATGGTGGTGCAATAAGGTTTCGACAATATCTTGGGAATAAGGATAATTTATTTCCTATTCAAAATTCGGATCAAATGTCTCACAATAATTCTTTAAACTTAGGTGATACTATTCATCCTCTAATAATAAATAATGTATTTTTTGGTAATACAGCAGACACTGTTGGTGGGGCAATATATAGTGATCATGGACTTGAAACACCAATAATATTGAATTCTGTCTTTTGGGAAAATAATGCAAGTAATGGTAAGGATATATATAATAATAGTGAGAATGACATTATTGTTTCCTATTCCGATATAGACATAACAGAAATAAACACTCCCTGGACAGGAGAAAACAATATTTATGAAGACCCCTTATTTGTTGATCCTGAAAACGGAGATTTTCATATTGATAAGAATTCGCCCTGCGCTGGAGCAGGTATTGACTCTTTAGAAATAAATGGATCAATGTTTTCCTGCCCATCAACTGATTTTGAAAATGATCCCCGGCCAATGCCGTTTACTGCAATGCCAGATATGGGTGCGGATGAAGTGGATGAAACCATTGGAATTCCTGAATTTTCAGAAGACCATTCATATATTTCAATGAATATTTTCCCTAATCCGTTTAAGATTCAAACATCAATCAATTTTAATTTAAAGCAACTTGGTTTTGTAAAGCTTACTGTTGTTGATTTTACCGGGCAAGAAATTCTGCATCTGATTTCAGAAAACCTTCCTGCCGGAACGCATCAATTGGAATGGAATGCAGAAGGATTACCAACTGGAATTTATTTTCTGAGTTTAAAAACGAATGGGATTTCTGAAACCAGGAAACTTATACTGTTAAGATAGGAGCATAAAACTAAAACCATAAAATTTTCGACCTGACAGGTTTGCCGACTCACTAATGCCGGCTCAACCTGACAGGTCTTTTTTTTTCGATTGATTATTTTTTCATATATTTACACCTAAAATCATTATTAAAGATCAATAATCTTTGTAATTGATTAGTTATTTACCGGTATACCTTATGAAAGGCTGTGTGAAAATATCCTGTTTAATTTTATTAATGATCTTTCCATTTGTATTTATTTATCCCCAAACCGAACAATACAAGTTCCGGCACCTGACAACCGATGATGGCCTTCCCGTAAATAAATCATGGGTGATGCTTAAAGATTCCAGGGGATTTATATGGGTAGGAACACGCGGAGGATTATGCAGGT
>JAIOTR010000031.1 GCA_021106665.1 Bacteroidales bacterium | reverse complement strand
TGATCCCATTTGTAAAATACCTGAGCGAAAGTTTCCATTCACTGGCACAGGAAAAGGAAATCAGTCTTACGGTTTATTCTGAAATTGATGAACTATTGATGGATTTTGATGCGAACAAACTATCCGTTGTTATTTCAAATGTACTTTCAAATGCAGTTAAATTTACAAAGCCCGGAGGGAAAATAATCGTTCATCTTAACCAAATATCTGATAACAATCATGAATTCTTCTTTATAAAGATAAAAGATAACGGACAGGGTATTTCGGAAGAAGAAATAAATAATATTTTTAATCGCTTCTACCAGGTGGATAATTCATCATCACGCCGGGGTGAAGGTACAGGCATTGGTTTGGCATTATGCAAAGAGTTTGTAGAACTAATGAATGGGACTATTGAAGCAAAAAGCAGTTCAGGAAAAGGCAGCGAGTTCACAATACAGCTTCCCATAAACAACAGTGCTATCCAAACTAAAAATATTCAAATACACCTGGAACCAGACTTATCTGTATCTGCTAGCGAAGAGGGACTAATTGAGCCTGTTTCTGAGAGCAAATCAGAATTACCCCTCGCCCTCATTATTGAAGATAACGCAGACGTAGCCCACTATTTAAAAACATGTTTAATAGGGAAGTATCAAACCATACATGCTGCAAATGGCGAGATTGGAATTGAAACGGCATTTGAAGAAGTACCTGATATAATAATCTGTGACATAATGATGCCTGTTAAGGATGGATATGAAGTTTGTTCAACCTTAAAATCAGACGAGCGTACTGACCATATCCCTGTAATCTTGTTGACAGCCAAAGTAGCCATGAAAGACAAGCTTACCGGGCTTTCATGTGGTGCCGATGCATACTTAACGAAACCCTTTGTGAAGGCTGAATTGTTGACACGCCTGGATCAACTGGTGCTATTGCGCAAAAAGTTAATGCAGAAAATTGATGATGATAATTTGAGTAAACTTTTGAAAAAACGTGCCGAAGATCCCGAAACAAAATTCCTTCAAAAAATAATAAAGATTATTCACGAAGAGATTAGCAATCATTCCTTTGGATCATCGGTACATCTTGCCCGTAAGATGCATTTAAGTGAATCTCAAATCTACCGAAAACTTAAAGCAATTACAGGTAAATCCACCGCTGTGTTTATCAGGTCTGTCCGTTTACAAAAGGCAAAAGAATTGATCCATACAACGGATAAAACCATTTCTGAAATTGCTTATGAGGTTGGTTTTAACGATCCCTCATGGTTTGGTCGTGCTTTTAAGGAAGAATTTGGCTTTGCACCGAGTGCAATGTCTAAATAGCTGACTGCAAGCTTTATAATCCACGAATTTTCATCTTCATGCAATAATAGTACAAGCTTTTTTTCCCTTTTCCCAAATACTGCTGGCTATTGATGAAATAGTGCGGATCACTCAAATTATTTCCCTGCAATTTTGTAGTCAAATTAATTAAAGCTTCCTGAATTGGTCAGGTTGCTATCATTCATTATTTAATAACTAATTAAAAATTAAAACTTATGAAAACAAAATCAACATTAATCATGATTGTGCTTTTTGGGCTTTTATTTACTAGTTGTAGTAAAGAAGAAGAAGAAAAGGTAGAAGAAGTAAAAATTGACCTTGTAAACACTGAATTTCCAGAAGCAGAACAAGAGGTAAAAGAAACTTTTGTCGCAATTGCACAAAGTATTAAAGACGGAGACATTGATAAGCTAATCTCTTATCATGCCTATAGTCCTAAGTTTACCGAATTCAAAAACGGAGAGCCACGCAATGGTGCCGAGGCAAATGAAATTCATGAACGCAATGTTTTTGGTTCTGTAACCGAAGTAGTGGAATTCAATGCTGATGATTTGAAGGTTGCAGTTTATGGTGAAGTAGCCAACCTAACCTTTCACTCCGATTTTCAACTAAAATTCGGTGAAGATCTTGTTGTAGTAAACGACCAAATTACTTTGTTATTCGTTAATACAAGTGATGGCTGGAAAATGGTTCACGAACATCATTCACCTTTGAATCAAGAAAAATAATAACGCACTACAACAAGATTTAAGCAATAGGGATTTGAATTCAAATCCCTATTGCTTAACTAAACTTATTGGAAATGAAAAAAACACTATTCATGCTCACTATAATTCTTAGCTCTTTATATTCCAATGCTCAATCTTTTTGCCTGGAACTTGACCACTATACAATTTTAGTCAGGGATATAGAGAAAAGCGGGGAATTTTACAAAAACATATTGCAGTTCAAGGAAAAGGAGACACCTTGGGGGGACGATCTGCCCCTACCGGTACTTTTTTTTGATATTGGCAACAATCAAGAACTTCACGTTACAGAAAATAAAAAAGATAGTATAAAACTACACAAGATTATCCACTTTGCTTTCACGGTAAAAGATTTTGACGCTTACTTAAAAGTTTTGAATGAAAAAGGTATTAAATATGGGGATTGGTCCGGTAAAAACCAGAAATCCCAAACAAGGATTGATGGAGTAAGACAGATTTATTTTCAAGACCCTGATGGATATTGGATTGAGATTAATGACAATTAGAGACTGTTTCTAACAATACCTCAATGCGAAACTCAAAATCTCAAATAGAAAAACAATACTACAAAGCTGATATCTTCGAAGACATTTGCAAAAAACTCGAACAGCAAGATGTCGATTTGAATAAGGTTAGCAGGAGTGATATTTCCGGTGTGGATGAATTCCATGTTCAAGGTGCAGCAATCTCTAATGAAATTGTAAATGAAATTTACCTGAAGGATACTAAAGTGTTGGATGTGGGATGTGGACTGGGTGGACCCAGCAGAATGCTTGCCGACAGGTTTAACTGTAAAGTTACTGGAATAGACTTATGTGATGAGTATATCAGGACAGCACAGAAATTATCTGAACTTACCGGGCTTACTGATAAAACAGAATTCATTCAGGCGGATGCACTGAACCTGTCTTTTAAAGATAGCTCTTTTGATATTGTCTGGACACAACATGTACAAATGAATATTGAGGACAAAGCCAAATTTTATTCAGAAATAAAGAGAGTCTTAAATGATGAAGGGGCGCTAATATATTATGACATATTCAAAAAGGGAAAGGAAGAAATCACTTATCCTATGCCATGGGCCAATAATGCATCCATCAGCTTTTTAGAACCAATTAAGCTGATGGATGCTCTTCTCAACGATCTGGGTTTTGTTAAACTACAAACTAGCGATCAAACTTATAAAGCAAAACATTCTCTTATCAATAGTTTTGAAAGAATCAAAAAGAACGGTCTTCCAAAATTGGGCCTTAATACCGTACGTACGGTATTGATGGGCAATTCA
>JAIOTR010000106.1 GCA_021106665.1 Bacteroidales bacterium | reverse complement strand
TGGTGCAGCATTTGCCCGATGGAATTAATTACTTCTTTTTTTGGAAAAGTCGGACTTAGAAAAAACGCAAATAAATTACTGAAATCAGGTTGGGTTATTACTTTATTTTATATCGTAATTCAAATTGTTGGAATACACACATTTTCAATTCATCGTATTCCGCAATATATGGCAATCTATATGCTCATTCTGTTTGCGGTTGCACTTATTGCAGGGCTAATTTGGGAAAAACGAACTTTTTGCACCTACATTTGTCCAATAGGACATTTACTTGGATTGTATTCTTTGCTATCTTTCAGGAAATTACGAGTAAAAGATACCGATGTTTGTGAGAGTTGCAAAACTAAAGATTGTATAAGCAAATCCAATCATTATAAATTTACCGGACGTTCGTGCACATCAGAACTTTATCCGGCAAAGATCAAAGATAACCGAAGTTGTATTTTATGCGGACAATGTCATAAATCCTGCACAAAAGACAATATTGCAATTCAAAAACAAAAATTTGCATCAGACTTATTTACCGATATAAAACTCTCCTGGGCTGAAATAGCGTTTTTTATTATAGTTAGCGGCTTTGTTGTTTATGAAATCTTTGTGGAATGGAAAGTAAGTAAAAAAATTATAATGATAATCCCCGATTGGGTTAATCATTCGCTTAGTATTTCAGGCAATTTAACGGGAACAATAAAAGCAATTATTTTGTTTGTCCTTCTACCTTTTGTTTTCTATATGATTTTTGCAATAATTAAAAAAGCAATCGCAAAAGAGAGCTGGAAAAGATCGTTAACACAACTTGTAATAGCTATTTTACCTGTTACTGCAAGTATGCACTTGTTAAAAGCATTATTTAAAACCACATCGCGTATTCCATATTGGAATAATGCAATTTCTGACCCCAAAGGCGTATTATCGGCACAATTACTGACAGACAATCCTGATTTGTTAAATAAAGACATTTTATCAACTATGTCGCCATATATCAGTGTGATAGCTTTATTGCTGTCAATTGGGGGATTGCTGTTGTCTTTGTTGATAATTCGTAAACAAAAAGATAATTCCGATAAATATCGGGATCGAATTTCAAGATTGATTACGATAATTGCGGTTTTAATCTATTCAGGAATATTTTGTGTAACACTTTTAGCATGGCGAATGTTTTAAGAAAATGGAAAAGATAAAAATCTTAATAAAAGTTATTGTTTTATATCAAACTTAAATGACAGTAATAACCGAAATCCTTTTCTTTCCATCCATCCTAACTTTTATCACTAGAGGATATTATTTTCGTTTTTCAGTTTAAACTATTAAACCTTTTCTATAAGGTTAAATATCTTAGGGGCTCCCGTCAGTTCTGATTTATCAATCTTTAATACAGCGCACGCTATGACCTATACCCACAAATCCACCTCCAACAGACACCTGTGAATTTTCGAAATTTAATACCCTGCCATAATATGATATTACTTTCTTCAGCCGACGACCAAAGACGGGCACTTTCTGATAAATCGGAAAATCCAGGAAATGGAGGGTCTTGACAAATGCCTCCGGGCAAGGCTATGAAACCGTTTGAATTGGTTGCGCCTGTATTTGGTGTATTCCAATGAATCGTGCCTGTTTCTTTTAGGTTCCCTCCGGCACCTGGCTCCCTTCTCCCTCATTCGGCAGCCATTTTTCATTTTTATCAGGATTGCTCACCTGTCCGTCCATATCAAAATCTTCTGATTTATATCCTTCTTCACCTGCCTGGTTTCCCCAAAAAGTTTTATCATCTGTATTCACATCTCCATCAGCATTTGCATCGGCGGATATCATTCCGTAAATGCCACTGCCAAGGTCTTTTTGTGCATCGGTTCCGTATGCCTGTCCGGTAGGAGTTGTAAAATCATAAGTGTAAATGCCTCCTGATTCTGTTAAGGGATTTGCCGACATAATACCGAGGTGGTTGCGATGCCATATCACCGTAAATAATGCGTGAATGATTGAATGATTGAATGATAAAATGAACGAACCGTCTAAACCAACAACAGAACCATCATTCAATAAAAGTGCTGCCTGCCGTGCAATCATGGTTTCACCGGTTGCCAATGAGGCGTCCGTTGTGTCGCGCAATTCAATTAAAACCCAATCCACTACATCTGCATTTGGGATTGAAACAACGGATTCTGTTCCTGTGTAATTCCAGGGGGTTGTGTTGTAGGGTTGGTTCAAAGGAATGTCATTCGGATTCAGGCCAGTGTTCATATCAGTTCCATTGAACGGGCCTTCGAGAAAAACAGTAAGTTCAAGTTCGATTCCTGTACCGGGAAACTGATATTCATAAGCCCCCATATCTATAATATCATCAGATATTCTCGGATTACAGGCCAAATCAACTGCAGGCAAATTCATTCCCGTGGTATCCGGGTTTCCGCCATTAATGCATGGAGAAGTCTCATCCAGTGTATAATCATCTACATAAGGATCATAATAAAAAAGAGGGTCGGTATCAATGTTCCCGGTACCGGGATAAGAGCCCATAATATCGCTATATTCTACAATTACGTTTTCATAATAACCATTTATCTCATCAGGTTCATTATCCCATAGAATAAAGTTTATAAGCTGAGGATCGGAATAACGGGCATACAAAGCGCCTCCACCGTATGTTGAATTTGCTGTATTATCTGATATCGTGGTATTAATGAATATGGGGTCAGACTGATCCATATAGATTCCGCCTCCGGAATATACAGTGGCAGAATTATGATAGATAAGACAGTTATAATACCTGTTATTAGCATTTGAAAGATAAATCCCTCCACCCTTCGGAGCATGATTGTTGTGAATTATTACATTAGTAAAAACGGAATTGGAACTGCCCGAACAATATATTCCCCCCGCATTATGACTTGCTGAATTGTATTCAATAGTTACATTGGTCAGAAGGGCATCCGACAAATAGGCAATCCATATACCTCCGGCTTCTCCAAAATAACCGGGAACTTCAGAAATCCCATGATTAAAACTGATGGTTGTATTTGTGATCACTGGATTGGAATCAAAATAAATCATCATACCCCCCCCATTGGCAGCCGTATTATCATGAACAACGGAACTATCCATTGAAAAGTTACAATACAACCTGGCATCTAAGCCACCACCCTGATAAAGGGCATGATTGGTTTTCAGAGTAATATTATTAAAATGTGGGTTACAATTAGTTGTTATGGAAATACCGCCTCCATTACCCTCACAAAAATTATCTTTGATTGTCGTGTTTTCAATGATCGGGCTGGAATTATAACTACAGAATATCCCACCACCTGAACCGGTGGCAGTATTTTCCGTAATTTTCATCTCTTTTAAAACAGGGGAAGAATAATTCTCAAGATGTATTGCTCCACCCTCTTCTGCATAACCACCATTAAGTTTTAAGCTATCAATATCAAATTCCGAATCATCATAGGCAAAAAGCAGTTGATTTATATTTTCACCGTAGATGACAGATTTATTTGTTCCTTCGCCTGACAGGGAGACATATTCACGACAGTTAACCGGTAATAGTTCACCGGTGGCTCCCTGGGAAAAGGTGCCTTCATCAAGATGTATGGTTTTTGGATCTGTTGAATCTGCCTGGATTTTCAATAATGCCATGTACATGGTTTTTAATGGTTCTGACGGATTAGTTCCTGAATTT
>JAIOTR010000551.1 GCA_021106665.1 Bacteroidales bacterium | reverse complement strand
TTTCTATACTGAGTTCAGAAGGGAAATTGAGTTTTGAAAATATTGGCGTTGTCAGAAAAGATATTGAAGGCAATCTTCTGTTTGACCCGGACGCATCCATCAATTATCTGGAAGAATCATTTGGATTTCCGGTTTTTGTTTCTCCTCCAATTCTTAGGGAATCTATTCATAGAAGGATAGAGAAAAAGTTCATTGATCGAAAACCGGTACCGGAAAGAGACAAAAAAAGCAGGAAAGTATATTGGGTATATGTAGCGCTGATTCCAGTACTTTTTATGATCGGATGGGTTGTTATAAATAATGGATTCAATATTGAAAATACACAGCAATCCGGTGTTTTGCCGGTTGCAGATTCGGAAACACTTTCAATTAATACTGATATCGTTATTGAAGATGATAATTCCAAGCCGGTAAAACCATTGAAAGATTTAAATTTTGAAGACCCTGAAACAGATCCTGAAACTGATAATGTTAGTGAAACTCTACCAGATCAGGAACAACCTGAATTTAAACCACAAGGACCTAAATATTATATCATTGGTGGTGCCTTTCGGTATAAAGATAATGCTGACGGATTAATAGCCAACCTTCGGAATAAGGGTTATGATGCTGAACCTGCCGGACAAAACCCCGATGGATTGTTTATGGTGAGTTACTTTAATTCGGAAGATAAATCAGAAGCGCTGGTTAATCTGGCAATGATCAGAAATGATAGTAACCCATCTGCGTGGTTACTAAAAAAGTAATTTTAAGTTATATCCAAACTCCAACATCAATTTCTGTTTTAATAACTTTGCCCATTAATAAATTCAAACAACACTATTCAATCATTTTAGCATTATATCATTCAATCATTTAATATTGTGGGAAAAGATAAGTTAAAACGATTTGCAGAGACTAAAACCTTTATAAATTTTTTGCAGCCAACAATTGATGAGGTCCAAAATGATTATTACCTGAAAGGTAAATGGGTGCAAAACTTTTTTAAGAATTCCAATCCCATTATTCTGGAACTGGGTTGTGGGAAGGGTGAATACACCACTGGATTAGCAAGGAAATATCCATCTATAAATTTTATCGGCATCGACCGAAAAGGAGCACGTATGTGGCGGGGTGCAAAAACCGCTATTGAGGAAAAATTAGACAATGTTGGATTTTTAAGAACGCGATTAGAATTTTTAGACCATTGCTTTGCTGAAAATGAAGTAAGTGAAATTTGGATTACTTTCCCTGATCCTCATTTAAAGCTGAAAAAGGTAAATAGGCGATTAACCTCACCTTTTTTTCTGGATATGTACAAAGAAATTATGCAACCTGATGGAATCATTCATTTAAAAACCGATAACGAAAGCCTTTATAAATTCACGCTAAACACCATCGAAGAAAACAAGCATGAACTTTTATTCGGGACAAATGATTTGTATGGCTCAGGCACAGAGATGGAAGTTGCAGAAATCAGGACTTTTTATGAAAGTGTGTTCCTTGCAGAAGGAGTGAAGATAAAGTATGTTAAATTCAAATTGCAAATAGCTTAATCCCTTATTTTTTTGCATATATTCTCATATTGTGGATGATTTTCGTTTTAATACGAAAATATTTATAATAATATTCGTTTTAATACGAAAAATATTATATTTTCGCAAAATGATGATCGAAAGAATTTTATCAAATAACCTCAAGCAAGTAATGGATGACAAAAAAGCACTGATCATCCTGGGTGCGAGGCAGGTTGGTAAAACAACACTGCTTAACAAGGTAGTCGGCAAAGGCAAAGATGTGCTGTATTTCAATGGTGATGAATCCGATACAAGGGAGTTGCTATCCGGTATAACATCTACACGTCTGCAACAACTCTTTTCAGGATATAAAACAGTAGTAATTGATGAAGCACAAATGATTCCTGATATAGGCCTGACATTAAAATTGATAATAGACAACTTAAAAGATATTAGACTTTTTGTGTCAGGTTCTTCGTCATTAGAATTGGCCAACACAATCAATGAACCTTTAACCGGACGGAAGTATGAATTTCAACTATTTCCTCTATCATTTAAGGAGATGGTTAACAACCATGGATTAATACAAGAAAAAAGAATGTTAATGCATAGGCTTGTTTTTGGTTATTACCCCGAGGTTGTGACCTCACAGGGTAAAGAAATCAAATTATTGAAAAATCTCTCAGGCAGTTATTTGTACAAAGATCTATTATCGTTTGGACAAATTAAACGTCCGGTAATACTTGATAAGCTATTAAAAGCCCTTGCATTACAGGTAGGACATGAGGTATCATTTTTGGAACTAAGCCAATTGGTTGGTGCAGACAAAGAGACAATTGAACGATATGTTGATCTACTTGAAAAAGCGTTTATTATTTTCAGATTGAATGCATTAGGCAGAAATGTCAGGAACGAAATTAAAAAAGGTAAAAAGTTTTATTTCTATGATAATGGAATTAGAAATGCCCTTACTGGAAATTTTTTGCAATGGGAAAACAGGAACGATAAAGGTGCATCATGGGAGAACTTTATTATGAGTGAACGGATGAAAAATCTTTCATACAATGAATTCTATGGCAATTGTTATTTCTGGCGTACAACACAACAGCAGGAAATAGACCTTTTAGAAGAAAAAGATGGGCAATTTACAGCTTTTGAATTCAAAACAAATCCTAGAAAAAAACCACGTTTACCACTCACCTTTAACAAAGCATATCCTGTACAATCTTTTTATACAATTAGCCCAGAGAATATTGAAGATATTCTTATATAATCCGGCTGGTAAATTTCCAGCTAATTGATGTTTTTTTATATTTGTATGTGTGAAACCATAAATATTTATACCATGAAACATATAAAATATTTAGTTCCCAATATGCAGGCCTGTTTATTTTTGATATTTATCTTATTTTTTGGGATCAGTCTTAACTCACAAAATTATGTCACTACTTATGCCGGAACCGGAAGCCCTGGATTTGTTAACGGCGATACAAGCATGGCGAGTTTTAACCGTCCCTTTGGTATTTGCATCGATCCTGATGGTAATATTTACCTCGCCGATGCTTATAATCATTGTATTCGAAAAATTGGAATTGATGGGCAGGTAAATACTTTTGCCGGAACCGGAACGGCCGGTTATCTTGATGGGCCGGCAGATGAGGCTAAATTCAATCAACCCATTAATATTTGTCTGGATGATGATGGAAATATGTATGTTTCGGACTTTATTAACCAACGTATTCGTAAAATCTCCTCCGATATGGAGGTGACCACCATTGCAGGTAGTGGTCAGGCAGGTTATCTTAATGGATCGGCAAATGAAGCAAAGTTTAATTATCCAAGGGGAATATGTCTGGATGATACTGGCAATATTTATATAGGTGACAGCTGGAATCATCGGATAAGAAAAATTTCGACAGAAGGTATAGTTAGCACATGGGCAGGAGGTGGGACAACGATCGGTGTACAAAGTATTGGTGATTATGTTGATGCCAGTGATACGGCAGCACGCTTTTATACACCCTGTGAATTATCCATCGATCTGTATAACAACATTTTTGTTGCAGATGCTTATAATCACCGTATCCGGAAAATTGATCCAACACGGATGGTAACTACAGTTGCCGGTACTGGTGAATCAGGTCCGGATGGGGGTGGGTTTCAAAATGGAATAGCTTCTGAAGCAATGTTCAAAGTTCCCACGGCTTGCCACGTATCATTGACCGGATCGATTTATGTGGGTGATGGTGAAAACCAAAGGATTCGTAAGATAACTAACGATGGAATGGTTTCAACTTTTGCCGGTTCAGGAATTGAAGGGTTTGATAATGGACCGGATACTATGGCTACTTTTAATTTCCCAAGGGGATGTGTAATGGATTATGATGCCTACAGGTTATATGTTATTGATTATTATAATCACGCCGTCAGGATCGTTCATTTATCGGCAATTACCGGATTTAAAAAGGATAATTTGATAAGTACTTTTGAGATTTTCCCAAATCCAGCCGGAAAAGAAATTAAAATCAATGCAGAGGTAAATCACCCAGATCTTGTAATTCGTATCTTTAACCTAAATGGAGAAATAGTTAAAGTTGAGGATTCCATTTCTGTATTTCCTATTAAACTGGATATTTCAGATTTGGACACAGGAATATATTATGTTGGTTTGATTGGCGATAGAATTCCATTGGGCATGAAAAAGCTGATTATAATTAAAGAGTAGTATAGTTCTTTATTTTTAATTTGATTTATTTTAACACGGTATTCTAATCACAAATGGTAGTAACAGTTGGTGTAACCGGAGTTACATCATCAGATTGAATAACAGCACTTTTTACATTAATTTCGGCCATAACATCTTCTTTGGATAAGATTGTTTTGCTATCCTGAAATACAGGTGTTGCTATTTCGCTGCCATTTGTTCTTCGGGTAAATATAATATCCTCAGGTAAATCAACGAATAGTTGAGAATCTTTAGCCCCGCTCTTGCTCGTCACGCATGTAGATCCATCCGGGCTAAATTTTATCAACATAAAATCAAGTTCACCGGCGCCTAATGAATTAGTATAGCCCGCAGCATATAAACAATCATCAGAACCCTGGCGAATTGTTTTTCCACCATCACTATCAAGCCCTCCTACAAGGGTAAACCAAATTATCTGGCCATTGGCATCAACCTTAATCAACCACAAATCGTTACTGCCTGCTCCGAAACTTTGCGTTTTTCCAAGTATGGCATATCCAAGATCACTGGTTTCTATTACCGATTCAGCCCTGTCAAATTCAGTCCCACCATATGCATAGCTCCAGATAACCTCTCCGGCATTATCCAGTTTTAAAACATACCAGTCATCAGAACCATTGCCGAAACTTGCAGTATAGCCTGCCAACACATATCCTCCATCACTGGTAAGGCAAAGGTCATAAGCACCATCTCTTTCCACACCACCAAAAGTTTCAAGATCTATAGCACTCCCTGAACTGTCAAGGATAAGAAAAATCATTTCTTCCCCACCATTACCATAACTTTGCGTAATACCACATAATGCATATCCCCCTGCTGCATTTCGAATAATAGCTTCTCCTGCATCATAAGCAGTATTGCCATAGGTATATCCCCAAATCGAATTGTGGTTTTTGTCCATTTTGCGGTACCAGATATCATAGTAACCATTTCCCATTCCTGTAGTGTATCCTACGGTAACATAATTTCCATCAGCATCCTCCAACACGTCTTTACAGGCATCAGTTCCTGATGTGCCACTCCAAAATTCCCAAATGAGATCACCATCATTTTCTAACCTTCTATAAACTTGATCTGAACCACCGGCACCACCATTATAAGTACTTCCTCCAATAAAATATTCATCATCGGTAGTTTGAATAATTGCATAGCACGAATTTGAACCACTATAGCCATAAGCGTTGCCCCATTCAAAAGTACCTTCTTCAGCTAATTTAAGTAATAAATCATCATAATTACCTGCGCCATAACTTTGTGTATATCCTGCCAAAGCAATTCCCCCCTCATTGGTCAGGCACATATCCTGCATAATCTCGCTGTCAAACCCTCCATAAGCTTTGGCATAAAGGTTAAAGACAAGTTTTTTCCATGCCTTCGTCCCATAAGGTGTTTGAATTCTTACCTCAGAAGCATCTGGGTCTGTTGTAGAAACAAGCCATGCAGCACCATTAAGCCCGTTTCCCAGGGCAATTTTTACCACACCATTACCCAAACCTATGGCATCAGCTTCTGAAATTACAGGTAGGTTTAAAGTGCCATTATTACCCTGCATTCTTACAAAACCTATGGTTTCCTGGCTTTGGCAAATACCAAGCAGGAGGATAGAAAAGAATGTTATTATTATTGATCCTGATAAAGGACTTAAAACAGATTGTTTCTTCATTGTTCTTTTCATTAATATTCTGTGTCTATTAAAGATCTGTTCTGATCCAGATTTGTCCTACCGCTGGACTTGATGGATCAGAAGTCCGGTTTTCAATTACCATGTTTTTGATCTGGTTTCCGTTCATATCCAGATTTCCATCAATGTCTAATTTCTCATTGGGTGTTGAGATACCAATTCCAATATTTCCATCACCTGCTATTCTAAGATGTTCGGTTGAGCCACTGATAAACCGCAAGGGATCTCCTCCTCCCCATGCAATCCAGGGATTCTGATTGCCTTGTCGGCCAGGGAAAAATTGAAAATAGTGGGATTGATCAGAGTTGGAGAACATTACACTTGCCGCATCATCAGGATCTGAGGTTCTTAATTCAAGGTCATTTTGAGGTGTGGTAGTACCAATTCCTATTAGGCCGTTATTTTTAATGGTTATCCTGTCAATATCATTGGTTCTAATCCTTAAATCGTGATCAGAAACTACATTGATTTCTCCAAAAGTGCTCTCGCCAACATTTTTACGGATAATCATTCGTTCACTACTTCCTGAATTA
>JAIOTR010000180.1 GCA_021106665.1 Bacteroidales bacterium | reverse complement strand
GGTGGCGGAGCCTTAGCGCAAATATTTACCTTTGATATGATACATGGATGACTGTTAGAGTTGGGGTTGACCTCGACAATGACTGGGGAGAATTCTATCTTGATGATATATTAATTCATGGTTGGTTTTGGAGTACAGGGACATTTGGAACGGGAACATTAAACCAGCTTGGCGGTAGTAACTTCTATGCATGGGACGGTGGAGTGTATGCCAATCCGGATTATTATATTGATAATTATTTAGTAGATTATATCGGAACCTGGTATTTTCCACCTCAAAATGTAACAGCTGTCGTTGAAAATGAAAACGATGTATTCATTGATTGGGTACCTCCTTTGGGCGGATCTGGTGAATTGATCGAACTAATACAACATGATGGTAATCCTGAAAATGGTTACTTTCAGGAATTTGACAATGGTTATGGAGTTGTTTATGATATTTCAGGTTTCCCTGATTGTACCATTGAATATCTTGATTTTCGCCATTCATCATGGGGTATTTATGGAACATGGGATTATAAACTACACATAGTAGATTGGAATACATATACTGAAGTTGGAGTAATCGGGCCTTTGCAAACCACTGGTGATGATATTTGGGAATTGGGTATTGATTTAGGATCAATTGAAGGCTTGTCCGGCTCTGTTGGAGTTTTTCTTGAACCATTAAGCAATGATCCTGATAATGCCTATCCCTGCTTAGATAGTGACAATTGGGGACCTGATGGTTTATCATTTCAAGGATTGTTAAATAATTACAGTGAAATGACGCTTTCCACAATTGGTGATTTCTTGATGGACCTATGGATCTTGTCAGCTGAAGATAAAATATTTGTAGAATCACCCAAAATTCCAATTACACAAATTGGAAGTGGCATTTCCAGAAATGCTGGAAATTCTCTATCAGGAACTAAGTATATTATTGAGCAAATGGACATTACAAATAATGAAACTGCAATATTGCAAGGATACAATATTTATGGAAATGATGTTTTTATTGACTATATTCCCATTCCAACAACAGAATATAATATTAATGATTTAGATCCGGGCTTTTATGAATATTGCATATCAGCAGTATATGATGAGGGGGAATCTATTCCTGCATGTGCTGATCCCGTAATTGTATTTGGCCCTCCAGGCCCAACACCATATAATCTTACAGGCCCAGATTATATTGAACTTGGAGATACTATTTGTTTAACCTGGGATTTTCCTGGCGCAGCTGAGTGGATCAGGTGGGATGCTGGAATCAATACTGGAAATGGAATTGGTGTTTTAGGTGGAGGCCCTTTTAGTTGTGCCTCACATTGGTATCCTGATCAGCTTATGGATTATAATGGATTGCAAATAATGGAGATTGAATTTTATGCCAACGGAGATCCGGATGCTACATACATTATTAAAATCTGGACCGGCCCAGATGGTACTAATGAAGTATTAAGCCAGGAAGTAACCTCATTTAATGTTGATGACTGGAATACTGTTGTTTTGAACGCTCCACATACCATCAGTGCTGCAGAAGATCTATGGTTTGGTTATGAAGTTACACACACTTTCGGAACCTATCCAGCAGGTTGTGACGATGGGCCTGCCATACCTTATAATGGTGATATGATCAATGTAGGTGCCGGATGGGAATCTTTGTCAGTGGATATCGGGTATGATTATAATTTTAATCTTGCCGCTTTGGTTGGTTTAACTGATGGCAGCACCCTAAAACCAATGTGTAATACTGTAGATATTTCACCCTCAATTATTAATCCTTCTTCTTCTGACTCAAAGTGGTTTAACAATTCAGGCCTGTCAAAAGCAACCAAAGACTTTAGCCATTTTAATTTATACGTTAAAACACCAGGAGTTTCTTTCTTTGTAGTCTATGGTACTACAACTGATCCAGAGTTTTGCTATGTTCCCACAGTGTCGGGATCACATGAATTTTTTGTCACGATGGTTTGGGATCCTGAAGGGGAATCCGGTCCATCAAATATTCATGTGTGTGATGTGTTAACAGGGATTGAGGAGACTTTTTCAAGCAGTACTAAAGTTTATCCAAATCCAGCATCAGATATTGTTACAATAGAATCAGAATTTGAAATTGTTTCTCTGAAAGTTTACACTCCAAAAGGTCAAATTGTTACTGATGAATTGATAAATAATAATAACTATAAGTTTGATGCTTCCTTGTTAAATCCTGGAATTTACTTTTTACAAATAGATTTTGAAGATGACAGGATTTTGAGGAAGATTGTTATTGAATAATCTTGATTGACAACAGTTAATTTTTTATTTACTGCATTTTATTGTTATTTTTGATAGAAACAAAAAACAGGTATAAATCAATCTAAATTTCAAATCATGAAAAGAGTTTTGTTGACTGCCGCTCTGATTCTATCTATGACCAGTTTTATCTCTGCCCAAATATTTTTGGATGATTTTGAATCCTACAATGTGGGAGAACAGCTCGTTGTGCAAAATCCTTTTGACTGGACTACTGGGAGTTATACACCTGGTTCAGATGCTGATCCATTTATACAAAACCTGGGTGGGAATGTAGTACACATTACCGGCACAAATGACCTCATTTATGAAATCTCAAACTTGACTTATAGCGAATATGAAATACAATTTGATTTATACATCCCGGATAGCAGTGAGGCATATTTTAACACATTACAGGAATTTTCACCAACTCCTGCATGGGGAATGCAAGTTTACTTCGGACATAATAATTACGGTGAAGGAGCCATTGATGGAGGGGAAATTTTAGCACAAACTTTTACTTTTGAATATGATACGTGGTTAAGTGTTAAAGTTGAGATAGACCTTGACAATGACTGGGGAAACTTTTATCTTAATGATGACTGGATTCACGGCTGGATTTGGAGTACTGGATTTAACGGAACCGGAACATTAAACCAGCTTGGTGGAAACAATTTTTTTGCATGGAATGGTGGTTATTTTAGCAACCCGAACTATTACTTCGATAATTATTCTTTTGCTTCCGTTGGACCTCCAATACTTAATCCCCCTCAAAATGTCACAGCAACAGTTGTAAACCAAAACACAGTATTATTGACCTGGGATCCACCAACTGGAGGAGGAGGTGGTGCTATTTTGGAAGGATACAATATCTATCTTAATTCCTACTGGATTGACTATTTTACTGTTGGGTCGCCTTATCCTATTGAATTTCCCAACCTGAGCCCAGGCAGTTATATCTTCTGTGTTTCGGCAGTTTATAATGAAGGGGAATCAGTGCAAGCTTGTGCAGATGAAATTATTATAGAAGCTCCACCACCCCCGCCAGCACCAACTAATTTAACAGGACCAGAATGTTATAACCTGGGAGACACCATTCATCTTACCTGGGACTATTATTATGGTGAATGGATCAGGTGGGATGCTGGAGTCAATACTGGCAATGGAATTGGCTATTTAAGTGGTGGCACCTTCAGTTGTGCATCTCATTGGTATCCTGACCAATTAATTCCATACGACGGACTTCAGATTATGGAAATTGAATTTTATAACAATGGAGATCCTGATGCAACCTATACTATCAAAATCTGGACAGGCCCTGATGGTATAAATGAAGTATTAAGCCAGGAAGTAATCTCTTTTAATGTTGATGACTGGAATACAGTAGTCTTATACACCCCGCATACCATCAGTGCAGCAGAAGATCTGTGGTTTGGATACGAAATAACTCATGGACCCAGTACTTTCCCAGCAGGTTGTGATGATGGACCTGCAATTCCTTATAATGGTGATATGTTATTCTGGGTAGATGAATGGGTTTCAATGTCCCAAACTTTAGGATTCAATTACAATTGGAACCTTGCAGCTTTGCTGGGATTGGCAGATGGTATAACATCTCAATCTATGAGTAAGATTGTAAATTTTCCAAATTCTGGGATTGATATTAAACCATGTTGTTCGCAAAGTAGTACTTTAAATCCTAGCCCTAATGGTACGAAGGATTTTCTTTACTTCAATGCCTATGTTAAATTCCCAGGTTCTTCATTCTTTGTCGTAATTGGCCCTGTTACTTCTCCTTTTTCTTTTGTTCCAGGTGAATCTGGAGAATATCAGTTTTTTGTAACTGCTGTTTGGGATCCGGAGGGCGAATCATATCCGTCAAATATTTGGGTAGTTGATTTGTGTACAGGTATTATAAATAGAACCATAAATTATATTGAAATATTCCCAAATCCGGCATCAGATATTGTTACAATAGATTCGGAATTTGAAATTGTCAATCTGAAAGTTTATAACCAAACAGGACAAATCGTTGCTGAAGAAATGGTAAATAATAAAAGCCACAGATTCGATGTTTCTTTACTTAATCCTGGAATTTACTTTTTGCAGATAGATTTTAAAGATGAGAGGATTTTAAGGAAGATTATTATTGAATAATATTGATATAAAAGTATTTAAGTTTTTTTTTGCTGATTTTTTTATTACTTTTGGTAGGAATAAATCAATCTAAATTTCAAACCCATGAAAAAGATTGCAATAACTACCATTCTGTTTCTGGTCGCGACCAGCCTTATTTTCGCTCAGGATTTTTTTGATGATTTTGAATCATACAATGTAGGCGAACAACTTGTAATACAAAATCCTGATGACTGGACAACATGGAGTAATTCTCCCGGCTCTGATGAGGACCCCTACATTCAAAACATTAGTAGTAATGTAGTAAATATAACAGGAACCAATGACCTTGTATATGCACTTCCAAACTGGACTGCCGGATACTTTGAGATTATTTTTGATATTTATATCCCGGAAGGAGGTGATGCATACTTTAATACCTTGCATGAGTTTTCTCCAACTCCAACATGGGGCATGCAGGTTTATTTTGGACACACCAATCCGGGTGAGGGTAATATAGATGCCGGTGGAGCCCTTGCGCAGATATTTACATTTGAGTATAATACCTGGTTAGAAATTAAGGTGGTGATAGACCTTGACAATGACTGGGGCGAGTTCTACCTGGATGATGTATTGATACATGGCTGGATTTGGAGCACAGGAACATTCGGTACAGGTACTTTGAATCAATTAGGAGGAAATAATTTTTATGCATGGGATGGTGGAGTGTATGTAAATCCGCTATTCTATATTGATAATTACGAATTTGATGATGGGATATGGACACCTTCAGGAATTCCTCAAAACGTAACTGCTGAACTCATATCAGACAATGATGTAAAAGTGGGCTGGGATCCTCCTGAAGGTTATACTGAAGATTTGCTCGGTTATAATGTTTATAAAAATGATGAATTTATGACATTTATTGAAGACCCCATAACTGAGTACTTTGAGTATGACCTTGAACTCGGTACTTACGAATATTGTGTTACAGCAATTCATGATTGGGGTGAATCATGGCAGGTTTGTGCTGATGAAGTATATATAATTGACCCAACTCCACCAGCACCACTAAACCTAATAGGTCCAGATTACATAATTCTATGGGATCCGATAGATCTATCTTGGGATGAACCCGGCATTCCACAATGGATCAGGTGGGATGCTGGTATAAACACCGGTAATGGTATAGGACTCACTAATGGAGGAACATTCAGTGTCGCTTCTCATTGGTATCCTGACCAATTAACTGCCTCTAATGGATTGGATCTTATGGAAATTGAATTCTATGCAAATGGTGATCCAAATGCTTCATACATCATTAAAGTGTGGACAGGTCCTAACGGGACAAACGAAATACATAGTCAGGAGGTTATAGCATTTAACGTTGATGACTGGAACAATGTAGTCTTAACCACACCGTTGTATATTAATGCAGCAACAGATTTGTGGTTTGGATATGAAGTAACTCATGTAGCAGGTACATCCCCTGCCGGTTGTGACGACGGACCAGCTATTGCTTACAATGGCGATATGATAACTACAGGAGGGGGATGGGTGTCTATGTCTGTAGAGTATGGTCTGGATTACAACTGGAATATTGCAGGATTGGTTGGTCTGGCTGATGGTACAGTTCCTGAGCCTTTGGTAAAAGTTGTACAACTCCCAGATTCAGATAATGATTTTAGTGCATGTGGTTCAAATGGCACCTATAAT
>JAIOTR010000398.1 GCA_021106665.1 Bacteroidales bacterium | reverse complement strand
TCCGATAACATCCATCGCAAAAAATCTTTCTCAAAACCTATATATGAATTGTTGCTGAGTTTGTGTAATTGATCAGATTCTTTTTTAAAATTTTTTGCACTCATCCATGTTGACAACATTTCTGAACCGGTACATACTGCATTATTATTGTCTCCTGAAAGTACAGACAAATACCCGAATTTAAGCGCATGTAATCCGGAACAGCATCCCCCTGAAGATGATAAGATTTCAACAGGCATACTTTTTAATTCTCCATGCACCATAGATGTATGTGATGGCAGAAACTGGTCAGGTGAAGTAGTTCCACATGCTAACAATTCCATATCTTCAAGTTTAAAAGAATCGTCAGTTAGGTTTTTAATGGCTTCAGCTGTTAACCGGGCATTGGTATGTGTTGGATTTCCATTTTTATCCAGTGCGTAATATCTCGTTTTAATTTTATTGTTTCTCAATACGATTGATCGGGCCCTGGATGGTTTTCCATTGATCCTCCCAAGATACGATTCCATTTCCTCGTTGGAAACAGGATTGTTTGGTAGAAACCTGGCTATACGGGTTATGTATACGGAATTGGACATAAAATTTATTCAGATCTGCAATGTAAATTATTCAAAAAGAACGCGCAAAGATATAAATTGTCTTTAGTTTCATCCTAAAATAATTTCACAAATATTCGAAATTGGGAATAGATTGTGGTTAGTTAAATTTTATAGCATTCGATGAATAGTATTCAACCAATTTATTCTTATATCTGGGGTTGATTGCAAAGAAAATATAAAACAGTAAAGACACAATTGGCGATATCAGATAAATTACTGCAAAAAGATAATATTTAAAGAATTTAAGTCGTCTTTCACGTTTTTTGTCTCCATAGCTTCCTTTCTTTAAAATCAGATTTGCCCATATATTAAAAATTTTCAGCCCTCGTTTTTCAATGCTTGCCAAAACAGGATTTATTTTAACTGCTCCCATATCAACTAACCGTTTTTGTAATCCGGATAGATCATTTTCCCTAAATGAATCCAAAATTACTTTCCCAAGCTTTTCCGATTTTATAATATCTTTTTCAGAAATTCCGGCTGGAGGGAAGAGTTTACCGTAAAGGCCATCACCATGTTTTTTACCTTTCATCATCCAGCGGGTAATGGTAATTACACTTACCAGGTTTGGATTCTTATCAGTCAGTACGATATTCCCAACCAGATTCCCTCCCAAGTCATAAATCCTTTTTTTTATCCTTTCCTGCGACATGACCCACATATTGCGGTTACCCTGGATGGTGATAACAGGTTTACCTTGAACAACCTTTTTGGCTTCCTGGGTTTGAAGAAAGGAACTAATTGGAATAGAAGGTGATAAATACCATACCTGGAAGGCCAGAATAATAAGATCGAAGTTTTTGTCAGGATCAAAACCAAAAGGTTCAAACTCACACGGGATTTCCTTTACTGATTCAGGTAAAACCTGGAAAAAGGACATGCCTTTCCATGGAAAAGGATAGGGTTCTTTTGATTTTAATTTTTCAAAAGTTATCTCAAATTCAGATTTTAAAGGATTGATGACTGAATCAGCAATTTCTTTTGCCTGACCTGTTTGAGAATAATATACAACCAAAACTTTTTTCATGGATATATTAAACCACTTTTGAAATATTCAGTGGCTTTCAAAATATTGTGGAACAAAGATAATTCTATTTAGCTGGATCAGCAAAAATAGGTGTAAGCAGAATCTATATATGAAATTATGTTAATTTCTCTATTTTAGAAGAGTATTCCCATATTGACACAAATTTGGAGAAGAAAAAGTATTAGTATACTGAATAATAAGTTCTTAGTGCATATCAATATTAATTGCATAATATTTGATCAACACAATTCTTAATTCTATAAATAAAAAGTTATTTTTGTAATTGAAATTAATAAAATCATTATTAAATCACTTTAACTTAATTATTATGAAAACAAAACTAATAACATTGCTCATGCTGCCATTTTTATTTATGGCCTGTCAAAAGACAGAATTGACATCTTATGAGGAAAATAATAAAGATGCCGGAACAACGAAAGATTCAGAAGTAGAAGTAATAGATTACTGCGGAGATCCATTGGTTGCTACATTGACCAATTCTGATGAAACAGTTGTTGCTGGGACAGTTACAGTTGGAAATGATGAAAATTTTCTGTATGTAACTTATGAATTAACAGGTAATTATTGGATTGATAATGCCGCATTGTATGTTGGACCTGCTGATGATGTTCCGGGAACTCTGTATGGTAATGGTACAGGATCTTTTTCTCCATGGAATTTTCCATATAAATATTTTCCATGGAATCCGGTGCAAACAAAAACTTTCGTAGTGGATTTAAGTACGCTTGAAGATTGCTTTCTGGTTGTTGCATATGCTTACGTTCAGGATGTTTCAACCGGCGACTATTATTTTATTTATGGTAAGAACAACAACAAGAGTCCGGGTTTCTATTTCGATTACTGTAAACAAAGCTGCCAGGAACCGACCTGTGAAA
Source organism: Bacteroidales bacterium (assembly GCA_021106665.1). Lineage (GTDB taxonomy): Bacteria > Bacteroidota > Bacteroidia > Bacteroidales > JAADJA01 > JAADJA01. The sequence goes on along the minus strand of JAIOTR010000398.1, from coordinate 4,175 downwards.
CAGCTTTTGCATGGGGAGATGAGTATGCCACCTGTTTTATTGATATTCCATACCTTAATGGGAACAGATGGGGTTGGACAAATGGTCCACTTTCCTCTGGTATATATGATTTTGAACTTTGGGCAGGGGCAGGACAATGCGATCTTTCAAAAGGCACTCTGGTCGGCACCTTAAATATTGATTATGACGGATCAATTGCAACAGTAACTTATTCAATGGATGCAGGTTTTACACTAAACGAAACACACCTTTATATAGGGGACGAACCTGTACCTCAAAAGAATAACGGTCAATATACGGTTGCACCGGGGCAATACCCATATAAACATGATGATCTGAATGGTGCAAACTCCGACACTTATGTAGTGGATGGTTTATCCGGCGATATTTATGTAATCGGCCATGCTGTAGCTTGTGGAGAATTTCCTACAAGTATGTCTAATTTGCAATAAGATAATAGCTTTATTAAGATATTAGCATAATGCTTAGGCAGATATTGATTTATCTGCCTTTTTTTTTGCCAAATTTTTGAAAAATTATTTTGTTTTAAAAATAACGATATTATTTGGGTACCTGACAGCCATAATAAATTTGCGGAATATTATCAGGCACCTGTTCATTATAACCTGAATTATTAAGCCACAGATCATTCTTATCTTTATTATCTATCTGGATGTCCATATTGAAATCTCCTGTATAATAACCAGATAATCCGGATTGTGCCATCCATGTATTGAATTTATCATCCATGTTTATAATTCCGTTTGCATCTCCGTCAGCAGCTACCATTCCCCAGATACCAGAACCAATTTCCTTATGCGCCATTATACCTCCATAAACCTGCAATTCAGCTGAAGAAAAATCGTAGGTGTAAATTCCTCCCAAATTTTCAACCGGTACACCTGACATAATACCCAAGTGGTTACGGTGCCAAATGACAACAAATAAGTTATCCGAAATACCAAATTCAAACTCCGGCAAAATAAGGCCATCCATGTCAACAATTGAACCATTACTGAGAAGAAATACTGCTTTTTGCCCGACAATTGTCGCTGTAGTTGCGGTTGATGCATCGCCATCTGTTTCCCTTAATTCCAAAAGAACCCAGTCCACAACATTTGCATTTGGGATGCTTGTTACACTTTCATCTCCTGCATAGTTCCAGGGAGACATATTATAGGGTTGTTCTAATGGTAGTGAACCACGATCGTTTATGGATGTGTTCATAGTTGTTCCGTTAAAAGGTCCTTCGAGGTAAACTTTTAGATCCAGGATGATTGAAGCTATAACAGGCGGACCTGACCAAGTATCATGATTCATTACTTCGGGAGCTGATTTACCATTTTGATCCCATAGATCATACATCAACTGAATCAGGTATAAAAGGAAGCTGGTACACAGCTTCATCCCAGTATTGTCCGTCAGAATAGATATATCCAACTGGTGGGGATTGAATAGCCTCAAAGTTTGCATTTGTAAAACCACGTGGAGGAATACGGTTATCGGAATAAACAGTATCACTTAGCACAAAATGAAACGAATGTCCTGGTGTAAGTCCCAAAAGGGATGCTATTGCAGGTGTAAGGCCGGGTTTAATCTCATAAATTTTTGTATCGGTTTTATCCAGGACTCCTGTTGAAGGCTCATAAAAACCGAATTCGTAGTTCTGAGCAGTAATAGAATTAAAGGCCTTAAGATTAATCCATATCCTTCTTCCTTCAGGATATCCCGAAGGTAGCTTATGACCGGTTTCATTAGTAACTTCAACTGTTACCTCTGAATTCATTTGATCAACTGTTAATTCAAGGGTTGCTGCATGTTGCAACATGTCACGAGCTCTCAATTTGCCGGCTTCCAGGGCTACCAGATCAGCTTCTCCAGGGTATGTCAAATCTATCAGATCCGGAATAAAAGTATTTCCGCCAGTCATGTCATGTAGCGGAAGGTCATCCCTTATGGGGGCGTAACTTTTATTGCAACCTTTCCCTGTAACATCTCTCATGTGGCAATCCTGGCAAGTAGAAACAAAAAGTTTGTTTCCTCCAAAATAAGTTCCGCTCACGCCGGTTGGTGTATTATACTCACTCATCAACCATTCGCTGTAAGTGCGTTCAACTGGAAACATTTCATAAGGGCTGAAATCAGGAGCCGGTGTATCAAAATCATTGGGGGTGTATCCAATAATTTCATCATTTACATCTCTTACAGTACTATAAACAGGATTGCTAACATCATGACAAGTCCCACAGATTTTAGCTTCCGAATGATAAGGTGAGTAAGGGGTATTATGGTTTGCTTGCGGGTCAAAATAAGGTCCTCGTCTATGATCAAGATCATCACAAATATACATTCCATTGGCATTAGTGGGAGGTATGTGGTCTGAAATGGTTGTCAGATAGTTTTGATCAAGGGTAAATGTAGAAGGATCATTGCCCGGTGGAGAATTGTACAAAGGATCATCCGGATATGGGTTTACACCAACAGGAGATGGTGCAATCATTTTATGGCAGGCGTGGCAAGTGATGCCTTGCCTGTCATCGGCAGTAAGAGCAGAGCCATCTGTAGGCTCTGACCTTCCTTCAAGCCAGCCTTTAGGTGTGTGGCATTTGATACAGAGGTCGCCAACTTCGGGTGCATCCTGGTTTGCAATTGCAAGACAAGCTAAATATATGGGGTCGCGTTGCGCCTGGGCCATCATACTTCCCTGCCAATTGAATGCCGGTTCAACCGCCAGGTCATAACCACCATGACAATTGTCACATTGATCAGGATTGGCAAATGTCCCTGATTCAAGGGGCTGAGAGCCAGGAAAGAAGAAATCATTAATTGTAGTTGGTACATACCCTTTTTGTGGGTTCATCATTGATGTTAAAATAAAAAGGATTATTGCCGGAATAAATAGCAGTTGGAAAAGTGATAGCTTTTTCATTATATCTTGTTTTAATAATTATTGGTATAAAAATATTTTAATAAAATGGGAAAGTAAAGAAATGATCTTTATTTAGAATGATTATATATAATAATATAGATGTATACAGATAAACTTAATTTCTTTGGATTAAATTCCCTGTCCCTTTGGGTTTGGGATAAAAGAAAAACAAAATAAATCATATATACAATTTTCTTGCAGCGAAGAGATTTATTATTTCAAAATTTTTAGCCAGCATTAGATTTTTTTTGATCAAATATCTTTTCGTATATTTGAACAAAATATATAGCAATTAAGTTTTATATAAACACATAAATAACAATATCATGAAAACTTTAACATTTTATTCTTTCATTTTACTTTTTATTTTTACCTGCAATCTATCTTACTCACAAACTTATTGGACTGGGGATCAGAACAAAAAATGGGACAGTTATAAAAACTGGAATCCTCAAATTGTTCCTGACGCAAATACAGATGTTATCATTCCGGGTGGTTTATCTACATATCCGGTTTTGAATAATAAAGAATTAAGTGTCAACAGTTCAGTTGGAACATATTCTTGTAGAAGTTTATTAATTGAAAGTGGTGGTTTGCTGACCTTATCTGCAAATGTTGATTTTTTAATTTACGGAGATGTCACAGTTGAAGCAGATGGTATTATATACGTAGAAAATCTCGGCTTATTTAGCGGAGGAAATTTATACATAAATGGCGGTTCAGTTCAAAATATAAAAAACACACCAGGTAAAGGCAATTTCTACTTTTATAGTGGTTCGGGAGGAAATATGTCAAGTGGTTCTTTATATGTATTTAATTTATTTTATTTTCAATCAGGAACAGGCTGGAATGCAGATGGTGGAACATTGTATTTAGGTGGAGATAAATCAATGGTTACAATTAGACCTACAGACCCAGATTTTTATGTGAATGATTTAATTGTTCTTAATGGTGTAGATGCTGAAGTTGATCCTATTTTGATGAGTGGTCAACAACCATTACAAATAAATGGTGATTTTACAGTTGAAACTGAAGCATCCTTTACAATTCCTTCACAACATCAAGTGAATGTAACTGGAAATTTTTATCTAAAAGCTGATGCTATAAACAACAAAGCGTCATTTATTGACGATAATAATTTAGCTGTATCAGGAGAAACCTTTGTGGAGAAATATTACAGTGATAATCGCTGGCATTTTATTTCTTCACCATTATCAGATGCGGTTTCAAATGTATTTCTGGACAT
>JAIOTR010000077.1 GCA_021106665.1 Bacteroidales bacterium | reverse complement strand
TAGTTCCTTAACAACCCATGAACCAATATAACCGGATCCCCCGGTGACCAAAACTGTTTTATTCATAGTTTAGATTTTTGTTGAATAACAAAACGATTACGCAATTGTTCAATAAAACCTGGAATCATTATTATTTGAGCACAAAAATAAGCATAGGACATGATTAATGGCCGTTACTCATCAGACGACTTTGAGTCGTTAGATGAGTTAAAAAAGATTCTCTTCCACAAACAGCCCTGTAAGAGCAAGCCAATAAGGACTTTTTAAAGATATGATGGTAAAAGTACCGGAGAGGATTTAAATAATAACGATATAAAGAAATAACGAGAGCGAACATTTCAACCTTTCAAGACCCTTCCGCTTTTGCTACCTTCGACTTGAAAGGTTTTACCCCTAACTTTTCAGGTTGAGTGGTGGCTGCATGGAAGGAAAACCTGAAAAGTTGAAAAGCATCTTGATTTAGATCAAAGAACTCTAAGTTCTTGTTCTGATCTTTCATTCTCGTATACCATGAATGCTTTTAGAAAAGAATGGCAAACTATCATAAGTAATATTCACTTCATTCTCACTGATAAACTGACCGCTCCATAACTGGCTTAGCGGCCCATTGGCATAAATGATAAGATTACCAATTGTATCCAACTCGGTCCAAATAGTTTGATCCTGAGCATAATTAATATCCACAAAAGCAAAATAACTGGGATATTTACTGATAGTGCCATTATAATAAGTTGTGTCACTGACTAAAATACCTTTTTGATCAGTTGTAGTTACCGTAGAAAAATAATAGTTTCCAAGGTACTTTTTTGTATGATCAGAAACCATATGGGCATCACCATCTACACTATTTTGTTTGGAGCAGGCTGCAAGTAAAATTACTACAGTGAAAAAAATCGAAATAAATACATGATAGGTTTTCATATTTACCGGGGTTTAATGTTTAGTCTCAAAAACGATAAAACCGGAATTCTATTATGGAATTCCGGTTTTATTTTATGTTTTATTTTTTATTGAAAAGTATCAAAATTATCTATGAATAACCTTTTCAGTGAATATGTGTCCATTTGAATTAACCTGAATAAAATACATCCCCTTATCAAACATACCTAAATCAATTGAAAGGTTATGATTATCAAATAATGCTGTTGTACTATATACTTTGGCTCCCTGATTATTATAAATCGAAATGTCAGTTACTCCAACTTTCTTCGGAACCCGGATATTGATAATTCCATCTGTCGGATTGGGGAATACCTGAATATTCTCTTCATTTGCATTTTCAGTAATGTCAGTCATCATACCTATCATAACATTGTCGATGTAAAGGTTATTACCAAAATGATTGTACGATTCAAAAGCGACCTGAATATTGTTTTGTCCTGTCCATGGTGTCAGATCAAGGAAAATGCAATCAGCTCCCCAGCCATATCCACACCAATCCTCCTGAACAGCAGGAACAAATGGATCTGTTGTTAACTCGTGGGTAGCAAACACACCGTTATTATCTTCACCTCCTTCAAATAACCTTGTCCAGGTATCTCCGCAATCGTTTGAGATATAAACAATCAATGAATCGGTAACTGTACTGTGCCGTTTTGCATAGGCATATTTGAAAGTCATATAAACGTGATCAAGTCCTTCAAAATTCAATACAGGAGTAATTAACCTGTCACGCGGTCCGGGAGGAACAATATAATCGAAGAAATTCAACCTAACAGCATTACTTCCGGGTCCATTTCCTCCAATTGTAGCTATATCCCAGGTTATATTATAGTCAGGATTTTCAATACTCCATGATTTTGTGTTCAGGTTACCCGATTCAAAGTCATCAGAAAACGGCAGGTTTATTCCACCGATATTGATATAATCATCTTTTGTAAGGGAATTTGTTCCGGCATTGTTTGTTACTGCAAGTGTAACAGAATAAAAACCGGCTGCATTGAATTCCACTTCCGGATTTTGCGAATTCTGGTTCGTTCCGTTAATATAACTTACTGTTGAAGGATCAAAAGTCCACTGCCAGGCTGTCGGGCAATTGTTGCTCATATCGGTAAACTCAATTTCAACGCCAGAGCAGGTAATGGAATCGCTGGCAATAAAAAACACTTCGGGTGTCACTGCTTCACTCACTGTCATATATCCTGCAATGGTTTCTGTATCTGTCCCTTCTTCATTGGTTACAGTTAGCGTCACATCGAAAGTTCCTTCATATAAATAGACGATTCCCTCTGGATTTTTGTCATTTGAAGTTTCAGGAGTTCCCCCCTCAAAAGTCCATTCCCAGGAAGTTGGAACACCAGCGGAAAGGTCAAAGAAATTTACTTCACAACCAACAGGCACAGAGGTTTCGCTGGATTCAAATCCGGCATCAGGTACACCATGCCACAAGGGTGAAGACCACAAGCCTCTTCCATAAGTTCCTGCACGAATGGCATCTTCTTCCGGATTTTCAGGATTATGATAAATCTCAATTTCATTAATCGAAGCATCTACCGGTAAACCATTACTGAACATTGTCCAATCATTCATTGAAGCATCCCTGTAATAAACTCCTGCATTCGATCCTACATAAATACCATCAATACTGTTTAAATAAAATGCCAGGGAATTCATATTGATCTCCGGCAGGCTGCCTGTTATTTCAGTCCATGAAAATCCCTTATTTTCAGAACGGTAAACTTTATTG
>JAIOTR010000171.1 GCA_021106665.1 Bacteroidales bacterium | reverse complement strand
GAAGTAGCCAGGTTTACAGAGCAGGTATACGAACTTTTTCCTGATAAATGGGGAGACTTTCCATTAGGTAATGGTAACTGGATGAATTCAGATCAATTGCAGCTAAATGGGGGTTTACTAAATGGCCAGAATCCTTATAATGTTTACGGACTTTGGAACAGCCAGGGAATGGTAAGTCCGTATTATTTGAATTCTTCATACGGAAATTATTCAACTACCATTAATTATGGGAATACTTCAGAAGAAAAGTACAGGGGCTCTTTTAAAATAGATGTAAATTATAAATCCCATAACTTTTTTGCGGGCATTGAATACATGCAAAGAACCGAACGATCTTATAGCGTTGATCCGATGGAATTGTGGGTCAGGATGAGAGGGCTAACCAATTTTCATATTCTCCAATTGGATATGGACAATCCACAGTTTGGTAATGACACAATTAATTTTTACAGATTTTACGATGGACAATCGCAACAACATTTTGATATAAACCTGAGACAAAAGCTGGGATTGCCGGTTGATGGTGTGGATTTCATCTTGACTGATTCGTACGATATGATTAACAATACCATTGATTATTATGACAAGGATGGTGTAATGCATACCATTTATGCAGGTGAGAATTTATATACGATGGATATGTTCTCCGTTGACGAGTTGCTTCAAGATGGGGGATATGTAGTGCGATACATGGGTTACGACTATCTTGGAAACAAAGTAAAAGGAAAGCAGGGTAGTTATGATTTTTTCACTAATAGGACCATTGATGCATATCGTCCATCCTACTTATCAGTTTATCTGGGTGATAAAATTACCTGGAAAATGATTGATGTTTCAATTGGATTGCGAGTAGATAATTTCAATGCTAACCAGCCGGTATTAAAAGATCCCTTTTTATTTTATCCTGCATATACAGTTGGGGAAATGCCTTTGGTTGATGTTGGGTCCAACACCACTGCCTCTCATCCTGATAATATGGGTGATGAATATGTTATTTATGTTGATCATGCTGAAAGCCCGACTGAAATAACAGGATATCGAAATGAAGATACATGGTATGATGCCGATGGTAATGAAATAAATGATCCCTATTTACTTGACAGGGGAAGTGGTGTTACTCCATTGCTGGTTGATCCGGGACAGGAACAGGTTAACTCTAATGCTTTTGAAGATTTTAAGGCAGTGACCAACTTTTTACCCCAAATCAATATAGATATGAAAACAAGATTTGGAAATGCTTATGCCTATTACAATTCTTTTTCCCGGAATCCTTCATACTTTAATATTTTCCGGCCTGATCAATATTACTTCATTAATACCGTTGGGGGTCTGCTCAACAATCCAGATCTAAAACCTCTAGGAATAAGTAAGCTATCCATTGGAATTAAGCCGGTAATTTATAAAAATCTTTATGCTGAAGTTGGTTACCTTGGCGTGTTTATAAAGAATTATTTTTATACAGCCAGATTATTTGGGGCTTACCCAAGGGATTATACAACAATTCTCAATTATGATAAAGTTATTCCAAACCATAACCTGATCATTTCTTTGAATTATTTTTCGCCGAAATCTTCAGGTTTTGGGGCAGGTTCTTCATTTACGAAATCATTTATTTCCGATCAGGACAATGTTCTTCTAATGATTTCCGATTTTGTTTTAAATACGCATGCCACATTTAATTTTGGATATGGAAGGGATTTTATTCTGTCAGGTAATAAGGCTTTAAGGGCTATTTTTGAAAATTTTGGCATAGGTGTTTATCATCAATTCAGAACCGGTACAAAACTTCCCGTAAAATCGTATGTTGAGCCTGAGTATCTTAATTCACCTAATTTTTGTTTTTATAATTTAAGAGTGGAAAAAGGATTTTATATTAAACCGGCCGGAATAACCGCAAGTTTGTATTTGTGGATAGAAAATTTATTTAACAAGCAAAATTTATTTTACATCGACCCTGTGACCGGTAAACCTGACGATGATGGTTACTTATCTGCACCGGAATGGCAAAATGAAATCAACAGCCAAACCAATCCTGATACTTACAGAATGCTTTATCAATATAAACTTTCAAACCCTGCTTATTACGATACGCCAAGAATTATCAGGTTGGGATTGATTGTGAAAATATAAAATGGGAAATTTTATTAAACATACAATTCCGAAGCAAACGATTATTTATTTATTTCTGATTTTGATTCTCACCATATCGAACCGGTATGGAAATCTGATTCAAGCCCAGGAAACAGGTAAAGAACGAATAGTTTTTTACAATGTTGAGAACCTGTTTGATACAGAAAATGATTCTATCAAAAATGATGAAGAGTTTTTACCTGATGGGCCAAAAAACTGGAACAATTACAGGTTTTATGATAAACTCAATAATATTTACAGGGTCATATTAAGTATCGGTGAGTGGGATCCGCCTGCCATTGTCGGACTGTGCGAAATCGAGAACAGGTTTGTATTGAACCAACTTGTTTATCAAACTCCTCTCAAAAGGTTTGACTATAAAATAATCCATTTCGAATCGCCCGACAGGAGGGGAATAGATGTCGCTTTGATTTATCGTTACGATAAATTTGAACCATTGTCTTCTGAGACAATTCAAATAGATTTTCCATTTAATTCTTACTCCAAAACCCGTGATATTTTATATGTCAAAGGTGTATTTTTTGAGATTGACACGGTTCACTTGTTTATAAATCACTGGCCGTCGCGCTGGGGCGGTTACCTCAAAACAAAACCAAAAAGAGAGTATGTGGCTTCTCAACTAAAAAGCAAGGTTGATTCTTTATTCAGTACTGATATAAATCCCAATATTATTATCATGGGTGATTTTAATGATGAGCCCTGGGACGAAAGCATTAAGAATGTTTTAGATGCAAAGTTGGATACAACTGGAAATGGTAAGAAAGATCTGATCAACCTAATGGCAAAATATGAAAAGGACTGGTTAACCGGAACAAGTAAATACAAGGAAGATTGGAGCATTATTGATCAATTTATAATTTCAGGCAACTTAATTTCAGGACATAATATTATTCAGATTTCAAATGAAGGCGCTCAAATTCAGAATGCGGATTTCTTGCTGGAGGAAGATAAAACACATGGAGGCGAAAAACCTTTCCGAACATTTGTGGGATACAAATACAACGGCGGCTACAGCGACCACTTACCCATCTATCTCGACTTAATTAAAGAATAAACTATTAAACACAGAACGTTTAACATTTAACTTTTTAACTGAACCTTATCGCCTTCACCGGAGATATTTTCGTGATAATATATGTTGGGATAATCAGCATCAAAGTACATACAATTAAGGTGCCTGCATTCACGATGAGGAAATGGGATAGTTGAAGATTTACCGGTATTTGTGATACATAATATGATTCCTGGTTAAGCTTAAAAATACCTGTTTTTATTTGCAGCATACACAATCCCAAAGCTACAATGTTTCCCCACAGAAGTCCTTTGCCAATGATATAAACTGCATTGTACATAAAAATTTGCCTGATACTTTTATTCCTTGTTCCGAATGCTTTAAGAGTGCCGATCATATTTGTTTTTTCAAGGATCAGTATCAACAGGGTAGAGATCATTGTAATGCCTGCAACCATAACCATTAAAGCGATGATCACTATGACATTTATATCCTGCAATGAGAGCCATTCAAATATTTGAGGTTGCTGTTGTTTTATGGTTTTTGCATCAAGGTTATAGCCTATATAATTGTAAACCAAATACCCCATTTCATCAATTTGATTAAAATCTTCAATCAGTACTTCAAAACCACCTACCTGATCATCTTCCCATTTGTTAAGTTTACGGATATGATATATGTCTCCAAATACATATAGTTTATCAAATTCTTCAAGTCCGGTTTCGAATATGCCACAAATGTTAAATTTCCTTCCACGCGGTTGCATTTCATCCTGGATCACAAAATACATACGAAGGTCATCCCTCAATTTTAATTTCAAGAGTGAAGCGAGACTTTTTGAAATGATGATATCATCGGTTCTTACAGAATCATTCACAACTAAATGACGTCCCTCAATTATTTTCTCCTCGAAAAATGACCAGTCGTAATCACTTCCAATTCCTTTCAATATTACACCTTCTATCTGTTCATCTGTTTTAATAATACCTGCTTTATTGGCAAATACCTGTATATGACGAATACCTTCAATAGAATCAAATGAAGGGTAAAATGGTTGATGAATACTCAATGGAGATGGCTCATACGAGGAATTGATTTCAAAATTTGTAATGGTAATGTGCGATCCAAATCCAATTACCTTGTCTTTGATCTGTTTTTGAAATCCGGTAACAATAGCAATTGAAATAATCATCACAGCCAGTCCGAGTGCAACACTAATGGTTCCTAATCGAACAATGGGTTTTGAAAAATTGGCCTTACTTTTAGATAATATCCGGCTTGCTATGAAAAATTCAAAATTCAAAATTCAATATTATTTTTGCAAAGTTATTAAATTATAAAAGTCCGATCCTAATGAAAAAATAAATCTGTTTCAATGCTTTATGTGTTTTATGAATTTATTTTCCTGTTGTTTTTTCAATAAAATTATTAAATTTGCCGACTCATTTACCCTGATTACGAGTTTATGATAAATAAAATACAAGGCAGCGAAGATTTCGATTCCACGAACTTTATTATTTTTCTGCATCAATGGCGTAAGCCTTTGTTCATAATTACAATTGCCGCCTTTATTGCATCCATTATTTTTTCAGCGCCATTTTTCATCACACCAAAGTATAAATCTACGGTGATCATGTTTCCGACATCTTCAAATTCTATATCAAAAGCGTTGTTGTCAGAAGTCACTGGTGAAAAGCAGGATATTTTACAATTCGGGGAAGATGAACAAGCTGAACAAATGCTGCAAATTTTAAGCTCAAACAAGATACGGGACAGGATAATTGAAAAGTACAATCTGCAGGAACATTACGAAATTGATCCAGATTCTAAATATATAAAGACCAAACTTTATAATACATACGAGAATAATGTAACTTTCAGGCGGACAGAGTATATGGCTGTGAAAATTACAGTTCTGGATAAAGACCCTGTTGTGGCAGCTGCCATGGCCAATGATATAGCTGAATTACTTGATTCCACTAAAAATACCATGCAAAAAGAGAGAGCAGTGATGGCGTATAGAATTGTGGAAGCCGAGTACCTGAAATTGAAGCTTGAAGTACAACAAATGGAGGATTCATTGTCCAAGTTAAGAATGTTGGGCGTTCATGATTATGAATCACAAGCTGAAATGATAAACCAGCAGTTGGCCATTGAACTGGCAAAAGGGAACAGGACTGGAGTCAAAGTTTTAGAAGATAAGCTTGATGAACTTGCAAAATATGGAGGACCCTATGTTTCAATTCGCGATGCACTGGAACATGAGAAAAAGCAATTGAGCGAAGTTAAGTCCAAATATGAAGAAGCTAAGATTGATGCCGAAGAGGTTTTACCCCAGAAATTTATTGTAAACAGCGCCTATGAAGCTGAGAAGAAATCATATCCTATACGATGGATTATTGTACTGGTTTCAGCACTCTCGGCCGTTATCCTTGGTGTGATCATTCTGGCTGTATTGGATAGCCTGTCGAAATATAACAAAAAAAAAAAGAGCCTGAAGTCGACCTGAGTTTTTTAGAGATTGATCAGTATTTTGACAGATTCAGGGCTTTATTTATTGTTAAGAAAACTGAGAAGATTCCCGAACGGAAAATTGGGAAAAAAGTAATTGAAAAAGAAGAACATGTTGAAGACAAAAGATCATTCTTTAAAATTAATATAGACATGGAGAGTCAATTTTATCAGATCAACATATTAAAACTTCTGTTGAAGTGGAAGTTTCACCTTCTGATCATCGTAATTTTGGCTGTAATAGTGGGGGCTGTTTTTTCCGGCCCTGCATTTATCACACCCAAATTCAAATCATATGCAGTAGCATATCCAGCCAATATTTCACCCTATTCCGACGAAAGTGAAACAGAGCAAATGCTCCAGATACTTCAATCAAATGATATCAGGGATAGTATAATCAAAAAATTTGATTTAGCTACCCACTATGAGATCGATAGCGCTTATAAATATTTTTATACAACCATGTTATGGGAATATTCTCAAAATGTGAGTATCAGCAAAACAGCCTATGAAGGTGTAAGTATGGAAGTAATGGATAAAGATCCTCAAATTGCCTGCGACATGGTTAACAGCATGATGGATTTTTACAATAAAAAAGTTAAATACCTCCATGAAGGAAAATTTATTGAGGTTGTACAAATGTATGAAAGGGCGATTACGAAAAAACAAGAATATATCGATAGCCTCGAAAATAAATTTTATGAATTAAGTACTGAATATGGATTGCTTGATTATACCAGCCAATCGAGGGAGATTGCAAGGGGCTATTTGAGAACTATAGATGGATCAGCCTCTTCAAATATCAATACCAGGGAAGTTTTGAGATTGAAAGAAAATATTGAAAAAAAGGGTGGGGAATTTATACTGTTACAGTTTTTATTGGAGAGGGAGGCCACCAAATTTGCTGATCTTAAAAGAGATTATGAAAGAGCGTATATGGATTACGACAGGCAATTTTCATATACCAATATCATAACTAAACCATTTGTCGCAGATAAGAAATCATACCCGGTTAGATGGCTGATTGTAGTTATATCTGCCCTTGCTTCATTTTTTATCACATTTCTTATAATTTTAATCATTGAGAATTATAAGGGCATGACAAAAAGTTCTTAAGACAAAAATTTCTTAAAATCCTCAGCATTGACTGAAAGAAGCAAACTTATATGGGTCTATTTATTTAGCACATTATTTATTGTTTTCAATTCGTATTTGATCATCAATAATCATATGTGGGGTGCGCTGGTTCCGCTGGCTATATTTATTGTTCTTTTATACTTCATTTCGCTGGATAAAATAGTTTTGCTCATAACATTTTTAACCCCTTTGGCAATTAATTTCCAGGATATGGAATTAGGTTTTGGCATTTCCATTCCTACTGAACCCTTAATGATAGGTGTACTTATTTTCTTTATTGTAAAATTATTGTATGAAGGGAAATACGACAATAAAATTCTCCGGCATCCATTAACGGTAGCTATTTTATTTTATCTGATCTGGATGTTTTTTACAAGCATTACAAGCGAAATTCCAATGGTTTCCTTTAAGTCCTTATTGTCCAAGCTATGGTTTATAGTTCCGTTTTATTTTTTCGCTATTCTGATGTTTAAAAAATATACGAATGTTAAACTCTTTGTATGGCTTTATGCCATTCCTTTTCTGGGTGTTATTTTTTATACGTTGATCAACCATTCAATTCGGGGGTTTGATGAAGAATCAGGACACTGGGTTATGACCCCCTTCTATAATGACCACACGGCATACGGAGCTATTCTGGCTCTTTTTCTTCCTTTGCTTTTTATGTTTTCAATAAACAAAAAGTACAACTTTAGTACAAGGGTGGTATCATTTGTATTTTTCTTCATCTTTGCATTGGCGATTGTTTTATCTTATAGTCGTGCTGCATGGATCAGCCTGGCAATATCACTTGTGGTTTTTATTATCGTTTTGTTTAAGATCAAATTCAGATGGGTTGTTATGTCACTTGTAGTATTATTTAGTTTATTCTTTACATTCCAGCAACAGATTTTAGACAGGCTCGAACAAAACCAGCAAGATTCTTCCGCTAATTTGACTGAACATGTCAGGTCGATATATAATATTTCTTCCAATGCTTCAAACCTGGAAAGGATAAACCGGTGGCAGTCAGCGATAAGGATGTTTCATGAGAGGCCATTTTGGGGTTGGGGACCCGGAACATACCAGTTTTTGTATGCTCCTTTTCAAATGTCGCAGGAGAAAACTATCATTAGTACCAATGCCGGTGATCTGGGTAACGCCCACAGTGAATATATCGGTCCGCTCGCTGAGAGCGGGATATTGGGTATGTTGTCGGTGATGATTGTATTTAGCCTGGCAGTATATTATGGACTTAAAGTATACCGAAAAGCATCAGATATAGAGGTTAAGATGATCAGCCTGGCAATCGTACTTGGTTTGATCTCATATTTTATTCATGGTTTTCTTAATAATTTTTTGGATTCCGACAAGGCCTCTGTTCCCGTTTGGGGTTTTATGGCGATTATAATTGCACTTGACTTGTATCATAGCAATAAACTGGAAAAAAATGCGTAATGTTATTAGTTTGGTAAGTTTTTACCTGAAAATAATTAAAATAAATCTTGCTTAATAAATATTTTGTATATTTGCACCATTAATTTCCTGATGAATTTCGCTTAAATTTTCTTTGTTCACAGTTTTTAATATAGCAGATTTATTGAATAGTCAAGTAAAGAATCACAGTTAATTCATACATTCAAGTAATTTCCCATAAAATATTAATTAAATAAGAAAGAGATAATTGATTCGATTTCGTCTGAATCGTTAATAATAAAGTAGTATAAAAATTTAATAATAATGTACGATATAATAGAGCTTAACGGAAAGTTGGTTTCAGAGTTAAGAGAGATAGCTAAAAAACTGGAAATACCCAAATTTGAACGCTTAAAAAAGCAGGATTTAATCTATAAAATATTAGATCACCAGGCATTAAATCCATCTGAGGAGCTTCTGAAAAAGGAACAACAAGACAGAAAATATAAAGGAAAGAGAAGAAGAGTAAGACCTGAAGGCATTGAGAAGGTAGCCTCAACTGATAAACATTCAGCTACCGTTTCAGAATCCGTTGCAGCAAAAACTGCAACCATAGAAAAGGAGTTGTTTCCCAGTGACAAGAAGAAAGATGAAGTCAAAGTCAAAGTGGAAAAAGATCATAAGCCTCGTGAAAAAGAAGGGGAGCTTAAAGGAGAAGTACTCTCAAAACCTACGGAAGTAAAAGAAAATAAACCTAAAGAGGAAAGAAGGGATAGTGCAGATAAAGACCGCAGGAGGAGAGATCAGGATAGAAGGAAAGATGAGTATTCATTTGAGTTTGAAGGATTGGTATCCAGTGAAGGTGTTCTGGAGATCATGCAGGATGGTTATGGTTTTCTCCGCTCGTCGGATTATAATTATTTGAATTCGCCGGATGATATATATGTTTCGCAATCACAAATTAAACTTTTCGGATTAAAAACCGGTGATACTGTAAAAGGTAGCATTCGTCCACCAAAAAATGGAGAAAAGTATTTTCCATTGATCAAAGTTGAAAAGATCAATGGCAGAATTCCTCATGACGTAAGAGACAGGATCCCATTTGATTTTCTAACACCATTATTTCCTGAACAAAAATACAGCCTGACAGGTCATCGTGAAAGCACCATTTCCACAAGGGTTATCGATATGTTTGCACCCATTGGTAAAGGACAAAGAGGACTGATCGTTGCTCAACCAAAAACAGGAAAAACTGTATTGTTGAAAGAGATAGCCAATGCCATTGCAAGCAACCACCCCGAATCATTCCTCATTGTGCTGCTGATTGATGAAAGACCTGAGGAGGTGACAGATATGGCAAGGAGCGTAAAAGCTGAAGTAATTGCTTCTACGTTTGACGAACCGGCTGAGCGGCATGTGAAGATCGCCAACCTGGTACTTGAAAAAGCAAAAAGAATGACAGAGTGCGGGCATGATGTAGTTATTTTGCTTGACTCGATCACACGATTGGCCCGTGCATATAATACGGTTGCACCTGCATCCGGAAAAGTATTATCGGGTGGTGTTGAAGCCAATGCCTTACAAAAACCCAAACGTTTCTTTGGCGCTGCCAGGCAGATTGAAAATGGTGGTTCATTGACCATCATTGCCACAGCCCTTATCGATACAGGTTCGAAAATGGATGAAGTTATTTTCGAGGAATTTAAAGGGACCGGTAACATGGAATTGCAGCTCGACCGCAAGTTGTCGAACAAGCGGATTTATCCTGCCATCGACATTGTTGCTTCTTCTACAAGACGTGAAGACCTGCTTATTGAGAAAGAACAATTGCAACGCATATGGATACTCAGGAATCACCTGGCCGATATGAATCCATTGGAAGCCATGGCATTCCTTAAAGATAAAATACGTTTTACAGAAACAAACGAAGAGTTTCTTATTTCGATGAATGGATAGGAATTATGCTTACTCAATTGAAGAATCCAACAATTGAGGCTCCCAACTTGAATTGGTATATTTAAATTCAGGAACTTTAATAATTTTTGGGAAATCCAGAACATAAGTTATGGTATCCATTTGAAAGAACTCTTTCAAGTTAGTTTGATCAATTTTATTATCTACTACAAAATTGAAAACCACAGAATCTGAATTATACCAATTTTCATTCATTACATGATAATATTTTGTAAGAACATCATGAACAGAATATACCCTAACATTTTGTCGTGAAAACATGGTAGTGAATTTTGCATCCCAATAATTTCCTACCCCTTTTAATAATCCTTCTTTTTGTGCAATTTCATCTATACTTTTCACGCTATCAGGATAATAGGTATAGTAGCTTTTATAATTTGTTTGAGAAAAATTTAATCCTATCAAAATCAAATAATATCCTGCCAGGATAGGTATTCCTGCAAAACTTATCCATTTATAAAATGATTTGAACTTAATCAGAAACAAAGGAATGTTTAAAGCTCCTAAATAAAAAGCATACATATTGTACCTGAAACAATCTACATCGGTAAAACTCCCATTAATAATGGGCGCTATAATAATGAAAACAGAAAACAAAGTTGAGAATAAAATATATGTTGACCAATTCGTAAACTTTTGCTTTTGCAAAACATGAGAAATTGAGAAAGTTATACCAACAATAATAGAAAGTATTGATAACAAAAATGCCAGAGAGTTAAAATCG
>JAIOTR010000433.1 GCA_021106665.1 Bacteroidales bacterium | reverse complement strand
GCCGATCTGCTTCCTTCTGCTGCTCATGTCCCAATGCCTTATATCATGGCTTATGACACCAAGCCATTGATTACCTTGAAAGATAAAGAAAGTTTTTTTGAGGAGGCTATTAAAAATGAATATATTTTATTTTTAGAGCATGATCTGTATAACGAATGCTGTATTATTCATCAAACCGAGAAAGGCCCAAGGGTGAAGGAGACATTCAATCTATTTGAAATTTAATCTTTTTGACTCGCTGCATATTTTCCAACAAGCATTGCAATAATTACTGCTATATAAATCTGACCTGTTGTACTGATAAGCATTGACATGGATCTGGCAAAAGGCAATTGAGGGGTAATATCGCCATAGCCTAAAGTAGTCATGGTTACAAATGTGAAATAAGTATAATCTTGAAATGAAGGAGAATCTGTAGGAAAACTAAAGGCGCCAGAATCATACCTCATGGCAACGGCAACCCATGTGATAAACATAAGCCCTATCAACAGATATCCATTGATCGACTCAAAAATAACTCTTGCATCCGCTTTCTTATTTTTCGCGATTTGAATGATCATTTTAATCACAATGATTTGAAAGAATAAAATGTTTATTAATAGGGAGATATAGTTCAAAAGCGACATTTGAATCCATTCTGTAATCCATTCTGTAACAAAAGCAACGATCGCAATGATTAGCATTGTCTTTCTTCCGGTATTAAGGGCAAAAATGGATATAAAAAAGATAAGTGAAAAAAATACATTTCCTAATAAATGGTGCCAGGCTACGGGAAAATATGGAATAATAAAAATGAAAAAAAATACCAGTATCAATAAAACCAAATTATTGACAGGTACGATCCGTTGATCTATCCGGTTGAAAAGACTCATGATTGTTTACATTTAGTTGATTCAAAAATAGATATAATCAGGTTTGAATTCCTGGTTCATCAAATATAATTTCAGAATAATTCTAAATTTTAAAATTATGGTTGCCCCAATATTAAATTTGTATAAATTTACTTGCTCGTTTAAGTTATGAACAAATTTAATTGAATATTATTAAAAACCATACATTTTGTACAGAATAGAATCAAAGATCGACACAAATTCCGAAGAATTCAAAAGGAACAAAGAAGAATTCTCAAAGATTTTAAGCGAGTATAAATCAATACTCCAAAATGTAAAACACGGAGCTTCCGAAAAAGCAGTCAGCCGGCATAAGGAAAGAGGGAAACTATTAGCGCGTGAAAGGATTGACCTTTTAATTGATCCTAATACACCGTTTTTAGAATTATCACCGCTTGCAGCTTATGATTATTATAAAAATCAATTTCCATCGGCAGGGATTGTTACCGGAATTGGAATAATTCACGAAAAAGAGGTAATGATTGTTGCCAACGATGCAACTGTAAAGGGGGGAACTTATGTTAAGGAGACTATCAAAAAACATGTTCGTGCCCAGCAGATAGCTATCGAAAACAGGCTGCCATCGGTTTATATGGTTGATTCAGGCGGGATATTTTTACATGAGCAAGCTGAGGTTTTTGCCGACCGCGATAATTTCGGAAGATTTTTCTATAACCAGGCAAGGCTGTCGGCTATGGACATTCCACAGGTAGCCATTGTTATGGGATCATGTACTGCCGGCGGGGCTTATGTTCCGGCTATGAGCGATGAAACAATTATTGTCAAGAAACAGGGAACAATTTTTATCGGTGGGCCTCCTTTGGTAAAGGCTGCTACAGGTGAAGTGGTGTCTCCCGAAGATCTTGGTGGCGCTGACGTACATACCTCCATCTCCGGTGTTGCCGACCATTATGCCGAAAACGATCGTCATGCCATTCAAATATGCCGTAATATTTTTGAAACTATTGAACCCAAGGAAAAACAAATACTTGATATTTTTCCGTCTGAAGAGCCATATTACGACCCTGAAGAATTGTATGGTATTGCGCCGATAGATTTGCGTAAACCTGTTGACGTAAAGGAAATCATTGCACGTATGGTTGATGGCAGCCGTTTCCAGGAATTTAAAACAAGGTATGCACCCACACTCATTACAGGCTTTGCAAGGATCATGGGGTTCCCTGTGGGAATTATCGGTAATAACGGTGTTCTTTTTTCCGAGTCGGCTTTGAAGGGAGCGCACTTTATTGAATTATGTACAAGTCGTAATATCCCAATTTTGTTTATGCAAAACATTACAGGATTTATCGTTGGGAAACAATACGAACACAAAGGTATTGCCAGGGATGGGGCAAAATTTGTACATGCTGTTGCCAATGCCAATGTACCTAAGTTTACAGTTGTTTTTGGCGGCTCGTTTGGAGCCGGTAATTATGCTATGGCAGGCAGGGCTTACGATCCACGATTGCTTTTCATGTGGCCAAATGCAAAAATTTCTGTAATGGGAGGCGAACAGGCATCAGGTGTTTTGATCCAGGTAAAAGAGGAACAACTTAAAGCCCGCGGCCAGGAAATGGACCCTGATGACAGAGAAAAGTTAAGAGCCGAAATACTTGGAAAATATGAAAGAGAAGGATCAGCTTATTACAGTACAGCACGTTTATGGGACGATGGAATAATTGATCCGGTGGATACACGAAAGATAATTGCAATGGGAATTGCAGCTTCATTGAATAAAAAATTCCCGGATACCAAGTATGGGGTGTTTAGGATGTAGGAGGAAAACTCAAAACTCAAAATCCAAATAAATAAAAATAGTAAATAAACCAAATTTAACAATTATGCCAAGACAATCCCGGGAACTTTCGGGAGACACACAAGAAAATAGCTTGCTTCGAACTTGTTTCGGGGATTAATAAAATCTTTGCGTCTTTGCGTCTTTGCGAGAAATATTTAACAAATGAAACAATACCAAACAATAGAATTTGAACAAAAAGACGACATAGGTATCGTTTGGCTGAACCGGCCAAAAATCCACAATGCATTTAATGAAGTAAT
>JAIOTR010000417.1 GCA_021106665.1 Bacteroidales bacterium | reverse complement strand
GTTTGGAAAGCCAACGGTACATTTAGAGATGGAATTGTATGGAAAGGTTCAGAATTCCAAAGTGAGAATCCACAAACTCACGGAACCGTTACACTTGTCAAATAATATAATCGCATTCTATAGTGTAGGTAGTTTTAAATTACCTGAAAATTGTAAAAAGTGAAATATTATTTTGCTTTGTAAAACCAATACGAAATTCATAATTTTATCATTTTTTAGATGTTTGCAATGGCAATGGGAAATCGTCATTGCCATACCGCTTTTCTGCGGGAGAAGCAATCACAAATCATTAGTATAGTTCAGATTGCTTTGTCGTACTTCCTGCTAATGACAACTCAATATGCAAGTGATAGTATAATAGACTTTAGTGCTTTAATTGTGTTGAAAGACTTGGCAAGTCGAAGAAGATAAGTGTACAACAGGAGGCTTGCCCAGTCGGAGATGCATCTCCTTCAAAAAACCAACTCTCCATCCCTTAAGCCCAATCTCGACTTGGTGTGTTATACCGATTGAATTTCAAAGTCCTATTTGTTTATCCAAAAGGATTCCAAATACTTCATTGAAAAATTATCGGCATTGCCAATTCTAATCTTCAAAATACCCATAAAAAAGGTAACTTATAAGAAGAAATAGGTATAATGGGATACTTTAATATCCACAAGTAAATTATAAAATGGTGATGATTATCAAAGAGTATAGAAAATAACTAACTTTTAAGTGTAACTTCTTAAAGGTAAATTTCTGCTATTAAAGGTTAGAAAATAACGGGATCATAAATGATTGGGTAATCATTGGCAAATGATGATTGACTCTTAAAAAGATGAATTTGATCGAATTCGAAACGCAAGGTAATTTCATGTGCGCCTCCTGTACCTGTCATATTAGTGATGCTCAAATCATAACTATACATAAGTTTGAAGCGTGAATATTTATTCACCATCGGAATATTTATTCCAGCCAGAAGAATTATGGACTGGTAATTATAAATTTGAGATTGTTTATTCCGGTACCAGGCGCCGACATATAAAACAGATTTCGCAATATTGGCACCTAAATTAAAAGTATGGAATCCAGCCATATTTTCATAAAGTAATCCTGGATTGTACCTGAATCCTTTTTTTGGATTGCTTCGCTGTATAATAACAAAATCGGCATTAAATATATATTTTCGGGCAACCCGCATATCCAACCCCAAAAATGATTCATTTGGTTTTGTAATATGGTGCACAGCCAAGCCGAAAGTAGCCGAGAGATATGTTTTTTCGTAATTTATCAACCCACCTAAACTAAGGTCAGGATATGATACACTATTAGTTTCAAATCCTTCAAAAGATGATGATGGGTAAAGCAGGCCATGACGGTCATCTAACTGATCGCTCCAGATATATTCACCGACATCAATTTGTTTATTTACGTAGGCTCCCATAACACCTACCTGTGTTAGCCAATTACGGGCTAATTGAATTCTTGCTGAAGCCATAACACCAATCATGTTCCTTTTAATAAAACCATCACCTTCCTTGTTTGTGTTAAATATTATTCCTAATCCTCCAGCACCAGGCATAAATCTCTCTGCAATGTCCATGGAAAAATTATAAGTTTTAAGGTCGTCAGTGTATTGTGGCCATTGATCCCTATAGGTTATTCTTACTTTTAATCCCTCGGTCAAACCGGTCAGTGCGGGATTGTAATATAAAGGTGAATTATAATATTGGCTGTAATAAGGCTCCTGAGCATGGGCAGCCTTAAAAAAGGATGCTGTAAGAACCAGGGTTATTATTATATATCGAATATTGTGTTTCATTAATAATTCAGCCAGTTTTTGATAGTTCATTATACGATCAAGTAGTAAAATGAAAACTTCACTAATAAACTATTCTGTTTATACAAAATTAACCAATGATAGTTTCATATTGGGAAAAATATTTTATCTTAAAATGATATTTTTGGCCAGAAACTTAAATTTGATAATTTGAATTTTATACAATATCAAATTTGCAATTCTATTGTTCGTCTGGATAGTATGTTGGTATTGAGTGTTTAGTCTGGATTTATGTGTGATCAATTATTTTAAGTCAGTTGATTTTGTATGGATTTAACAATTCTCAAAATGATAAAAATCAAAGCTTGAATAAACACAATCGTTGCACCAGAAGGGATATTCAAAAAATAGGAAAGTAAAAGTCCAATCAATGAACCAGTCAGTCCAAATATTATAGAAAAGAAAATGATCTTTTTAAAGTCCTTTACAAATATATTAGCAGTAGCTGGTGGAATGGTGACAAGTGAAATGACAAGTATTATTCCCGCAACTTTAATACTTAATACAATGGTGAGGGCAACCAGGCTAATGAGGATATAATTAATAAGGTTAGCTGGAATGTTTCTGGTTCTGATAAATTCTTCATCGAAAGCCACAAAGAGAATTGTTTTGTAAAAAATGAGGAAGAAGAGTGATATTAATAAAGCAAGAACAAATATTATTATTAAATCAAATTGAGTTACGGTAAGGATACTGCCAAACAAAAAACTGATAAGATTTGGAGCGTATCCAGGTGTTAAAAAAATAAAAATTATACCCACAGCCATTCCAAATGCCCACATAATAGCAATCGCTGAATCCTCCCTGACTTCAGATTTTTTCGACAAATATTCTATACCTAGCGCTGACAGGATACTAAATACTGCCGCACCAAGTATCGGGTTGATACTCAAGAAATAACCTAATCCTATACCCCCGAATGAAGTGTGTGTAATCCCTCCACTGATAAACACTATTCTTTTCGCAACGATATATGTACCCATAATACCGCATGTGATACTTGTTAAAATAGCAGCCAACAATGCGTTTGTAAAAAATTCATATTGAAATAATTCTAACATGGGGTATCAATTTTAGTGATTATGGTGCTTTAATACTGTGTGAGGGATATCCCCATGGGTAATAAGTTGTATTGGGCAATTATAGTCTCTAAGCTGTGCTTCACTTATCTGGTTCGATTTGTGATAGTGCAACTCTTTGTTAACGCAGGCAATAGTTTTAATGTACGTTGACAACATCCCTATATCATGTGAAACAATCATAACAGCCATGGTTTTATTCAATTCACCAAGTAATTCATATAACTCGCTTTCAAAACGATTATCAACAAAATTATTTGGTTCATCAAGAATGAGAAGTTTTGGTGATGATATGATGGATCGGCAAAGAAATACACGCTGTAGTTCCCCGCCCGATAAATTACCAATTGACTTCTTTTTTAAATCTGCTATTCCTGTTTGTGCCAATAAGTCTTCGGCTTTTTGTTTTTCAATAAGAGTAAACCTTTTGAAAAGTTTTTTCTTATCCATGTACCCTGACATTACAACATCCCTTACCGAAATTGGAAATTTTTTATCAATGTAATTGACCTGAGGCATATAGCCAATAGAATGCTCTATATTTTCCCTATTAAAATGATATTGAATCTCACCTTTTTTTGGTTTAAGTAAACCAACAATTGCTTTTACAAGTGTTGTTTTACCTCCCCCATTTGGACCGATGATACCGATAAAATCATCATTATAAACCTCAAGGTTTGCGTCCTTAATAACGGTATTACCATTATATCCAACAGTTATATTTATTAGTTCGAGGAGCTTTGTTTTTTTTGTATCCATTATTAGCCTATTGATTTAGCGCTTGTGAAAGTTTAAGTGAAATCTCCAATAATTGGTTCGGCCAGTTATAATCCAGGGGGTCTATTGGAATAACCTGCCCCTCTATTTCTTTGGCTATAGTTTCAGCTTTTGTTATATCGAATTGTTTCTGGACAAGAACTGCTTTTATCTGTTCTTTTTTTGCAATATCTATTATTTGCTTGATATAGTTGGCTGATGGATTCTTACCCTCAATTTCAATTGAAATTTGCTCAAGTCCAAAATCTGCTGCATAATAAGTGAGAGCGGGATGATAAATAATAAACCTTTTAGTATTGATCTTTTCAAACATTGACGTTATAGATTTATTCAATGCTTCAATCTCAGAAATAAACTCGTTATAGTTGCTTTTATAATAGGATATATTTTTTTTATCAATTTTAATTATAGCTTGATAAATATTTAAGGCTATATTTTTTACATTTTCCGGAGACATCCAAATGTGCGGTTCAATCCATCCGTGATAGTGGTGGGAATGTGAATTTTCATTTTCCATTAAATCAAGTCCATTTGAAGTGTCTATAATTGCTAATTCCGGATATTCAGATATGAATTTATCTATCCAGTTTTTTTCAAATTCGATATACCCAATTTTGAAATATATTTTTGAATCAGCTAACTGAATTAATTGATTTGGTGTCGGATCATAGCTTGCAGGGCTGGCGCCTGGTGGAATTAATACATTTATTTCAAATTTATCGCCAGCAATTTTTTCTGTGAAATATTTTTGAGGTAAGATACTAACAGAAATCACGGGTTTATTGGTTATTGTAGTAGGAGGGTTGCAGCTATTAGCCATAGCAAATATTATTATAATTGCAATACACCGGAAATTAAGTTTTTGAAAAATAGTATTAAAAAATTTCATACTTTCTTTTAATTATTAACTCAATTATTACAATTATTGCAGGTTCCTATCACCAGGAAGTTGCTTTCCTTTTTTGTGAAACCTGAGGGTAATTCATAATTTTTCATTTGAACTTCGGGCAGACACATTATTTTACCACAATCTGTACATTTAAAATGAAGGTGTTCTTCCGGTTCTTTTTTTAAAACATATTTTGTTATCATTCCTTCTGTTGCAATAGGGTGAACTATTCCTGTGTCTTTAAATTTTTTTAACGTCCTGTAAATGGTGGCCCTGTCACAAACACCTATTAATTTATCCTGAATATCCTTCTCTGAAAGAGCCATTTCATTGTTTAGAAAAATTTCAAGAATATTGAGCCTGCCTGTTGTAATACTCAAATTATATTTTAGTAAAATATTTTTCGCTTTCATATAAAATGCGACATTGTTGCAAAAATAATAAAAAAATTCGTAACTGATCAGTGTCCTGTGAATCAATAAAGAAATGGCTTTTGGGGAAATCTTTCTTTTCTTTGTGTCACTTTGTGCTCCTTTGAGTCACTTTGTGTAATAGCTGTGCCACAAAGAATTCACAAAGAATAAACTGAGTTTTACAGAGAAATCTTATCATTAAATTGAATTTTTGATACTGATTAGTTACAAAATATTTTGGCTTAAATGATAAGTTTATCTTTTAAGAAACCAGCTGTGTATGAGTCTCCTTTTTTTAATATGTCGTCTGGCAATCCTTCAAAAACTATATTACCACCTTTTTCTCCACCTTCAGGACCAAGATCAATGATCCAATCGGCGCATTTTATTACTTCCATATTATGCTCAATAACTATGATGGAGTGGCCTTTTTCAATTAATGCATCAAATGCGGTTAATAGTTTTGAAATGTCATGAAAATGTAGCCCGGTTGTAGGCTCGTCAAAAATAAATAGGGTAGGGGCTTCGGAAGCTCCTTTGGAGAGGAAAAAGGCTAACTTAACTCTCTGAGCTTCCCCACCACTCAAAGTACTGGAAGGCTGTCCTAAACCTAAATAACCAAGACCAACATCCTGAAGAGGTTTTAATTTTTGAATAATTTTCTTGATACCAGAAGATGAATTTTGTTCAGCGCTAAAAAACTCAATGGACTGATTGATGGTCATATTCAGGATGTCATGGATGTTTTTTTCTCTGTATTTAATATCCAAAACCTCATCTTTAAATCGTTTTCCACCACAGTTTTCGCAGGTGAGAAAGATATCAGCCATGAATTGCATTTCTATTTTTACAACACCCTCACCTTCGCATTCTTCACATCTGCCTCCTTCAATATTGAATGAAAAATATCCTGGCTTATACCCTCTTAGCTTGGCCATTTGCTGGCTGGCATACAAACCCCTTATATCATCGTATGCTTTTACATATGTTGCCGGATTCGACCTTGATGACCTTCCTATTGGATTTTGATCAACCATTTCCACATTGGATATACGATTATAATCCCCTGTCAACCTGTCGAATTTTCCTGTTTTTTCACTGTATCCACCAAACATTTTTTTCAATGATGAATAAAAAATATTCTTTACTAATGAGGTTTTACCCGATCCGCTAACACCTGTAACAACTGTAAAAACATTTAATGGAAACTTAATATCAATCCCCTGCAAATTATTTTCCCTCGCTCCGATTATTTCAATATATTCCTTCCAGGTTCTTCTTCTTTCAGGCAATTCAATCTTTAATCTTTGAGAAAGATATTTGGCTGTTAAACTTTCTTTCGACTTCAATAATTTTTTATAATCACCCTGAAATATAAGCTTACCGCCATTTATGCCGGCAAATGGACCAATATCTATTATTTCATCTGCTTCTTTTATGATTTCCTCCTCGTGTTCAACTACAATAACGGTATTTCCTGTATCCCTTAACTGTTTGAGGACTTTAATCAGTCTGTGTGTATCCCTTGGATGAAGGCCAATGCTAGGTTCATCGAGTATATACAACGATCCTACAAGACTGCTGCCAAGAGAAGTAGCAAGATTAATACGTTGTGATTCACCACCGGATAATGAATTTGATAAACGGTTTAATGTCAGATACCCCAGACCGACATCTTCTAAATATTGCAGTCTGTTATCCAATTCAATTAAAAGTCTTTTTGCAACTTTTTCTTCAAATTCAGAAAACTCCAGATTTTTTAGAAACCTAATTACTTTGCTTACCGGCAGCAAAACAACATCGCTGACCGATTTACCACCAATTTTAACATAATTGGCATCCTTCCGAAGCCGTGTGCCGTTACATTCAGGGCAAACAGTTTTACCCCTATATCTTGAAAGCATGACCCTGTATTGAATTTTATAGGTTTGCTCTTCAACATATTTGAAAAAATCATTCAGGCCATAAAAATATTCGTTGCCCGTCCAAAGAAGTTCCTTATGTTCAGGTGTCAGTTCATAATAAGGTTTGTGGATTGGAAAGTCGAATTTATAAGCATTATTAACTAAGTGATCCTTCCATTCGCTCATTTTTTCGCCTTTCCAGCAGGCAATGGCTTCTTCATAAACAGAAAGACTTTTATTGGGAATGACTAAATCAGGATCAATACCGATAACACTTCCAAATCCTTCACATGATTTACATGCACCATATGGATTATTGAAACTGAAAAGGTTTACAGATGGTTCCTCGAAAATAATTCCATCGGCTTCAAACTTGTTTGAGAAGGTCTCAATAGATATATTTCCCTCAAATTCGCATTCTACAAAACCGGTTCCATGGCCTTCAAAAAAAGCAGTTTGAACAGAATCAGCAATTCGGGAATGTAAATCACTATCTTTTTCATTGATAATAATCCTGTCGATAACAACAAAAATTTCATCAAAGGCAACCGGTTTCTCTTTTAAAATATCATCTATCCGCCTGATGTCACCATTTGTTTTTATTCTGCTAAAACCCTGCTGAAGTAAGATTGACAACTGATCTTTAATTGATCTTTTCTTGCAATTGATCTCAAGAGGACTATAAATTAAGATCTTGGTCCCAATATTTTGTGACATAATAAAGTCAGTAACCATTGTTACTGTATGCCTCTCTACTAATTTACCTGTTACCGGTGAATATGTTTTGCCTGTTCTGGCAAAAAGAAGCTTCAAGTATTCGTATATTTCTGTTGATGTACCAACAGTAGATCTTGGATTTCGTGTATTAACTTTTTGTTCAATGGCAATAGCCGGTGCAATCCCTTTGATATAATCAACCTCAGGTTTACTCATTCTGCCAAGGAATTGTCGCGCATAAGAGCTTAAACTCTCAACATACCTTCGTTGTCCATCAGCAAATAAAGTATCGAATGCCAATGAAGATTTGCCTGACCCTGATAATCCTGTAATTACTACTAATTTGTTTTTGGGGATCGCAAGATCAATATTTTTAAGGTTGTGCACCCTCGCACCTTTAATTATTATAAATTCGCGAGGATTTTTATTTTCAATATTTTGATTTAGCATTTTTTAAGATAAACCGGCCAAAATTATTAATTAAATTTGCATTTTAATATTATTTGTGTTAGTTTTGCATTATATTTGTATTGATTTAGAAAATTTTTCCATTCATAATAATTAAAGGAGGAGAGCTTATAGTAAATAATTCTACCTATTAAACCGAATTAAAAAGGAGGTGTATATGAAAGCTCAGGTTATAAGTGACAAAGAGCTAATAGGTAGTTATTTACAAGGCAATCATGCCAGCCTTGAAAAACTAATCAGTCGTCATAAAAAT
Organism: Bacteroidales bacterium; assembly: GCA_021106665.1. GTDB lineage: Bacteria > Bacteroidota > Bacteroidia > Bacteroidales > JAADJA01 > JAADJA01. Next base: position 10,214 of record JAIOTR010000417.1, on the reverse strand, counting down.
CGCGTCTATGCGTATATTCTTATGATCACAAAAAATAAGGATTTAGCTGATGATTTATTCCAGGATACATTTATAAAAGTGATAAATACAATCCGTGCGGGATCTTATAATGAGGAAGGCAAATTTCTTCAATGGGTAATGCGGATTGCTCATAATCTTATTATTGATCATTTCAGAAAATCGAACAGGATACCGGTTGTTGATAACAGTAAAAATGAGGACTTCGATATATTTGATACGTTGAATATTCTTGATCCTTCGATTGAGGACAGGATGATCACAGAGCAAATACACAAAGATGTACGCAAGTTGATTGAGCTTTTGCCTGATGAACAGAGAGAAGTTCTTTATATGCGTCATTATGCCGAGATGAGTTTCAAAGATATCTCAGAAGTCACCAATGTATCAATTAATACTGCTTTAGGTCGAATGCGCTACGCATTGATAAACCTTCGTAAGTTGATAGCTGAAAAGAACATTGTTCTCACTTAATAGTATTGGGGAAAATAATCTTTTTAAATCCCCATCTTTCTTTTAATCAGTCAGATGCAATTCGTTTTAATTGAATCTGAAACTTTCTTCTGATATTCTTAAAATAATTTTGAGGATTCTTTCGTTAGGTAGTTTGTAAAAAAAATGTAAATAGATGTAAATTGCCTATGAAAAATGCTTTTACCCTTGATGATTTAATTTCCTTTGCTTATAGTGAGACCAATGACCTGGATGAGAAGAATTTGTTTGAAAATTTAGGTGCAGATAAGAGATTAAAGGATGAATTCAAAAATTTATTTTCTGATAGTGCAAAGGTTTCGCCGGAAAAAAGAATCATAGACAACATTATGAGTTATGCTCATGCCCTTTGTGTTATAAAAACAAAAAAAGCTGGAGTTTTAACCTTTATAATGAACTAAATGTAACGGAAAGATCATAAAGCCTCGGAGCGAATATATAATCCGGGGCTTTTTTATTTTATTTGCATTTATAATTTTGTGAAGATTATAAAGCTGATGTCAAAATATTTTCAGAATAGAATTTAAGAAACCAAGAAATTGACAATAAAACAAAGATTTGAAAAAGCAATAACATATTTTGAAGCGCACAGACCGGCTGCTGAAACAGAATTGAAATACCAGCAACCTTATGAATTAATCGTAGCTGTAATATTATCTGCTCAATGTACAGATGTTAGAGTGAATTTGATTACACCCGCTTTTTATATAGCATTTCCAGATGAAAATGCGCTTGCAAATGCTAAAAGTGAAGATGTTTTTGAATTGATAAAAAGCTGTTCCTATCCAAATAATAAAACTAAAAACCTGATTGGAATGGCAAAAACCCTTAAAGAAAAGTTCAATGGTGTTGTCCCATCTGATATTGAAAACTTGCAAAAACTGCCTGGTGTTGGAAGAAAAACTGCCAATGTTATAGCATCTGTTGTGTATAATATACCTGCAATGGCTGTCGATACCCATGTTTTTAGGGTTTCTGCCAGGATTGGTTTAACCACCAATTCAAAAACACCTTTGGATACTGAAAAACAATTAGTAGAATACATACCCGAAGACAAAATCTCAATTGCACATCATTGGTTGATTCTTCATGGAAGGTATGTTTGCAAAGCCAGAAAGCCAGAATGTAGTAAATGCGGATTAACTGATATTTGTAAGTATTATTTTAAACAGAAATCCTGATTTTGTTAATAATTATTGATCTAAAATCAGGGCCTACCTATTCAAATTTTTCTACTTTTGTAGGAAAGGATCAAAACCTTAAGTTTTATGATAAAATTACAAATAGGAAATAGCGCACCGGATATTATTGCTGTTGATCAGGATGGGAATGAACTAAAATTGAGCGACTTCATAGGTACTAAACTCATATTGTTTTTCTATCCTAAAGCCAATACCCCGGGGTGTACAGCAGAAGCATGTAATTTGAGGGACAATTATTCAATGCTGTTAAAAAGGGGATTTAAAATAGTCGGTGTTAGCGCTGATAATGAAAATCGACAAAAAGGTTTTATTGAAAAACAAAATTTACCTTTTCCATTAATTCCTGATACAGATAAAAAAGTTATCAGTGATTATGGTGTTTGGGGTCCGAAAAAATTTATGGGAAAGAAATATGATGGAATCCATCGCACCACATTTGTGATTTCAGAAGATGGTAAAATTGATAAGATTTTTACGAAAGTAAATACTAAAAAACATACTGAACAGATATTGGAGGAATTATAGTTAATAAATATAATAATATAGTTATGAGTAAGGATAATCAGGAAATAAATAAAGAAAAGATAAAAGCGCTTCAATTAACGCTTGATAAGATTGAACGATCGTATGGTAAAGGTGCTATTATGAAGTTAGGCGATTCGCCCATTGAAAACATCCCAGCTATTTCATCTGGCTCAATTGGATTGGATGCAGCTCTTGGTATAGGTGGACTTCCGAAGGGACGAGTGGTTGAAATATACGGGCCTGAAGCATCCGGTAAAACTACGTTAGCCATTCATGCCATCGCAGAAGCACAAAAAGCAGGAGGTATAGCTGCTTTTATCGATGCCGAGCATGCATTCGATAGATTCTATGCTAAAAGTCTGGGAGTTGACATTGAAAACTTGCTTGTATCACAACCTGATAACGGAGAGCAGGCTCTTGAAATCACAGATAATCTTATCCGTTCCGGAGCCATTGATATTATCGTAATCGATTCTGTTGCAGCACTTACACCCAGAAGCGAAATAGAGGGAGAGATGGGTGATTCCAAGATGGGATTGCAAGCAAGGCTAATGTCACAAGCCTTGCGTAAACTTACTGCTACAATAAGCAAAACCGGTACTTGTTGTGTTTTTATTAACCAATTACGTGAGAAAATTGGCGTTATGTTTGGAAACCCTGAAACAACTACCGGAGGAAATGCTTTGAAATTTTACACATCTGTTCGATTGGATATCCGGAGATTAAGTCAGATTAAGGATGGTGATCGGGTGATAGGTAACAGGGTGAGGGTTAAAGTTGTTAAAAACAAAGTAGCTCCTCCTTTTCGAATTGCCGAAATTGATATGATTTATGGTAAGGGTTTCTCAAAGATGGGTGAAATAATTGATTTGGGGGTTGAATTCGGAATAATAAAGAAAAGCGGATCATGGTATAGCTATGGAGAAACCAAATTAGGCCAGGGAAGGGATGCTGTTAAAAGTCTTTTAACTGATAATCCTGAACTGGCTGATGAGCTTGAAGGTATCATCAGAGAAAAGATTGCTTAAAAATGAGAGATTTTAGCCATCTTATAATATTTATTATTCTTTGCTCATTTTTATTGATCAGTTGTCAGCATAATAAAAAGGTTAAGGAAAATGAATCAGTTGAAAATAAACCCTTATCTGTTTTAGATCAAATTGATGAGTTAAATAAAAAAATCAGGGCAGATTCGCTGAATGCAGAACTTTTCCACATGAGGGCTCAGTTGTATTATGAAAATGAGGAATATAATGCAGCATTAATTGATATTGGAAATGCATTGGGAATCGATTCTGTTTTTTCTGGATTTTATATTACTTTATCCGATATTTATGTAGGTTTAGGTAAAATACCAGCTGCGCTTGTGGCATTGGAAGAATCAATTAAACTGGATGCTAAAAATAGCGCCGCTTTGTTAAAATTGTCTGAATTGTATATTATTTTTCGTGATTATAAAAAGGCTTTGGGTTACATAGATCAAGCCTTAGGGATTAATGACCTTGACCCAAAAGCTTATTTTTTACGGGGAGTTGTTTTACTCGAAAATAATGATACTGTCCGGGGAATCCGTAATTTTCAAAAAGCAATTGATGTTGATAATGATTATTTTGATGCGCATTTACAGTTAGGGATGTTATATGCCGGCAAAAAAAATAAGTTAGCAGTCGATTACCTGAATAATGCCTTAAATATTGATCCTGGTAATAAAGAAGTTACTTATTATATTGCGCTCTACTACCAGGAAACAAATGAATATGACAAAGCAATACAATTTTATAATTCAATCCTGGATGATGATCCTAATTTTTATTTTGCACTATATAATATTGGATATATCAATATGGTATTTCAAAAGGACTTTAATACAGCAGTTGATTATTTTACCCAAACAATAGAAATCAATCCTGAATACATTGATGCATTTTATAACAGGGGTTTCGCATATGAATTGTTAAAAGATATTGAAAATTCGCGGAAAGATTATAAACGGGCGCTTGAATTAAGCCCTAATTATGAAAAAGCAGTTGAAGGCCTAAATCGCATAGATGATTTCCTGATCGACAATAATAACTGACCTTTTTAAACTTAATTAATTAAAAAGGAACCTACCTGGTTTACTATAAATGCAACTACCCATGCTACTGCAGTTGTGTACGTGATAGTAAAAATAGCCCACTTCCATTGCCCTGATTCTTTTTTAATAGCTGCCACAACAGCGACACATGGAAAATATAAAAGGACAAACATCAGATAAGCGAAAGCAGTTACTTTTGTAAAAACAGGATGTCCGGTATATATCCCTTCGGAATATTTTGCGTTTTGCAATCTGTTTTCCAATAGTTCTGAATTTTCTCCAGGATCGGTTTCAATATGGTACAATATCCCTAAAGTACTAATTACAACCTCTTTTGCGGCAACACCAGCTAAAAGACTGACACTCATTTTCCAATCGAAACCTAATGGCCGCATCACCGGTTCGATGTATTGGCCGATTATTCCAATAAATGAGTTTTCTTGTAAATAATTATTTTTATTCAGTTTTAGCTCTTCTATTTTTGATGTTTTCTCTTGGTTCAATTTGCTGATATCTTCATTATTATTTGTTTTTTTTTCAAGCAATTTATTATAGTGCATTTCAGTCTGATTGATCAATTGATCATATTCTTCAGCTTTCTGGGAATTTATAGGAAAATATCCCAACGACCAAATTATTAAAGAAGCTATTAATATCACGCCGCCCATTTTTCTAAGGTACTGAGATCCCTTATACCACATATGCGTGATTGTTGTCCGCAGTGTTGGTAGCCTGTATGGTGGCAATTCCATAACAAAGGGAGCCTCTTCTGATTTAAATATGGTTTTTTTAAATAATATAGCGAACATTATTGCGAAAAATATACCGATACCATAAACCGAGAAAAGCATTGTAACTCCATTTTTTGGGAAAAATGCACTGATAATGAGAATATATACAGGCAAACGGGCGCTGCACGACATGAATGGATTTATTAACATGGTTAAAAGTCTGTCATTTTTATTTTCCAGGGTACGTGTTGCCATGATAGCCGGCACATTGCAACCAAATCCCATAATAAGTGGAATAAAGGACTTACCATGCAACCCAATCTTATGCATCAGTTTATCCATGATAAATGCAGCCCGGGCCATGTATCCGGAATCTTCCATAAAGGATATGAAGAAAAAGAGGATTAGAATATTTGGTAAAAAAACAATAACACCACCAACCCCATTGATAATTCCATTAATTAACAGGTCTTTGATTATTGAATCGGGTAATAAAATGTTCAATCCTCTGCCTGATAATTCTACAAGGTACTCTATCCATGATTTCGGATACACCCCAAGCTTAAATGTAGCCTGAAACATGATCCATAAAAAGAATATAAAAATGGGAAACCCAAATATTTTATGGGTTAAAAAAGTATCAATAATTTCGGTATCGGTTTTTAATTTCTTTTTAAACCTATTGGGTTTAAGGGTTTCTTTTAAAGCGCCATTAATAAAACCATATTTAGCATCTGTTATTAAGGTTTCACTATCTTCTTTAAAGATCGATTCTAATTCGCTGATCTCATTATCAGTTGTTTCCTTTATTTTTTTATAATTTTTTGTACGAGAAAGTGAAAAATGAGCGCTTTTATCTTTTTCAATTAGCTTAATTGCATAAAATCGCGTTGAAACTTTATCAGCCAACCCCTTGTTTTCCCTTATCTGTTCTTGTATATTTCCTATTGAATTCTCAACATTATCCCCATAATTTATATGAATATGCCTAACTGAAGGTTCAATATCTTCATATACATCAATTACCTTTTTAAAAAGTTTTGTAATCCCTTTGCCCTTCGATCCTACAGTTGGAATAAAAGGGATTCCAATCATATCACCCAAATTATCAAAATCGAATTTATCCCCTTTACTTTCCATCTCGTCAAACATGTTCAAGGCAATAACAACCTTGATGTCCATGTCAATTAGTTGTGTGGTCAGGTAAAGATTTCGTTCAATATTTGATGCATCCACAACATTGATTACTATATCCGGATGAAAACCGAGAATGTATTTTCTTACATAAAGTTCTTCAGGTGAGTATGCCGTTAATGAATATGTTCCGGGTAAATCAATAATATTAAAGGTGTATCCCTCAAGTTCGAACTTGGCTTGCTTTGAATCAACTGTGACTCCCCCATAATTACCGACATGTTCTTTAGATTTGGAGGCATAATTGAAGATGGTTGTTTTGCCACAATTTGGATTTCCTACAAGCGCAACATCTATTACTTTACCTTTTTTTCTGGCCGTGGTTTTTAAAAGTTTTTCATCTATAGTGCCATTGAATTTTTTATTTTGAGGAGATAGCTTCTTGGCTTCTTGAGCAGTAATGACTTCTACAAGACGGGCTTCACTTTGACGTAAAGAAACCTCATATCCCATTATATTATATTCGATGGGATCTCTTAAAGGCGCCTTTTTAATAACGGTTATAGTTTTACCTTTTACAAAACCCATTTCAGTAATACGTTTTCTAAAAGCACCTCTCCCGCGTATTTTAACTATAACACCCTTTTCTCCTTGTTCAAGGTTGTATAATGTCATTATTGGTAATTTAGACTAAATACAAATTGGTGCAAATATATTGTAAAATCCAATTGGCAAGAAATCATAGTGTAATTTAGAATGGAATGTCAAAAAATTCTAAAGAGATTTTTGACAATAGATAAATTGAGGGGGTGATAATTGCAAAATAAATTGCGCTAAAGTCCAAATATGAGTATATATTGATGGCTGTTCTCAAATTTGTAATAGTTTCCAATATTGGGAGTACGTTTGCCAAAATGAAACACATTTCCCAAAATAGTTATTAATAAATGAAGGTTAATAACTTTTATATGTTGGTAATTATAAGCATAAAGAGCTAGTCATTCCTATTATTAATTAAGAATAGATTTATTATGGAACCAAATTTGACAACATTGCTTGCGAGCAGACAGATTATTCAAATACCTGTTTATTTAATTAAAATCTGGTTTTTTTGATATGGGTTAGGTCATTTATGATTTAAGGCTAAATCTGAGATATATTAACAGATCATTTTAATACACTAAAAATATTTGAGGATTATCTATCTGGTTAAAGCAATTTACATTTGATCAGAGGTAATTAATAGGAATGGCTATTAATCAGGATTCTATATTTAATGAATTGAAACTCCGAATTAAACTTCAGGAGCAGCGAAATGAACACTTAGCAGAGCGTATGGAGGAAAAACTCTTGCTGTGGCTTGTTTCCGATACGATTGATCAGGCCGGAGATATTGATGACCTGTTATTTAATTTGCTCGAACGCATTTCAATGATTCGGGATATACCTGTTTCTTTCTGCTGCCAAATTTCTAATGATAAATTATCTCTGCTAAACCATTACTCTTCCCTTGAAAACAGCCATCTAAGGAAATGTCCATTTAGTCTGTCTGACTCAATATTGACTAAAGTTAGGCTGGGTCCGTATTTTATTGATAAAGAATTATTCGAAAAAGATAGTTTTACAATTAGTCAGGATTTCCCATTTCAACCTGAATTTGTTTCTGTTTTTCCTTTTCAAAGCTTATATATTCCTTTTGGAATATTTGTATTTTTTGAAAGTGAGAAAAAAGACCTCAACCTTTCCTCATTCAGTATTGCCATAAAACAAATCATTAATACGGCAATAGAAAAACTGGATAAACTTACTCTACTTGAAGAATTAAAGATTCTAAATGCATCGTTTGAGAAAAAAGTGCGTGAGCGGTCGAGTGAACTGGAAGAAGTAAATAAACAACTCAAAGAAGAGATAAAGCGTTATCATCAAAAGAAAAAAGAGCATATCCCAGAGATTAGTTCGGATATGTTCCCTGAAAATATCGATTCATCTTTATTGTTAAGTATTAGCCATGAGATAAGAACCCCGTTGAATGGTATTTTAGGCTTTTCTGAGTTAATGCGTAAGGCTGATCTTGATGGACAGGAAAAGGAAAAATATATAAATATTATTAAAACCTGCGGTAAGTCCATTTTGAAAATCATAAATGACGTAATTGACCTGGCAAGGATTGAAACAAATCAAATTCAAATAGAAAAGGAGGAATTTTTGATTACAACCTTTATGACCGAAATTTATGACCATTTTAATAATGATGAATTATATAAACAGAAAGATAATGTTGAATTAAGATTGAAGATAAATTTTGATGGCAGCACCATTATTGATTCCGACAGAAAATTGGTTTGGCAAATACTTATCAATCTGATTGGAAATGCCTTAAAATATACTGAAGAGGGTTTTGTGGAAATTGGATGTAAAATCCAGGATAAAAAAAATAAAAGTGGGAAAAAAGATTTATTAGTTTTCGTTAAAGATACAGGAATTGGTATTGAGGAAGATTTACAAAAATCCGTGTTTCGAAAATTCTCTAAAATTGAACACGATATTTCAAAACTATACGGTGGTACCGGTTTGGGTTTAACAATTGTAAAAGAACTTGTAGAAATGTTAGGTGGTAGAGTTTGGTTTGATTCTGAAATTACAAAGGGATCAGAGTTCTTTTTCACCATACCAGATTCAGTAATAACTTTAAATGGCAATGATAAAATTCTTACATCCAAAGAGCTTAAGGCAAAATATATCTGGAATGATAAAAATGTATTGATTGTTGAAGATGATGAAATGAGTTATATTTATCTGAAAGAAGTTTTGAAATCGACCAATATTAATATAATACATGCTAAAAATGGTGTAGAAGCTGTTGAAATAGCAGAAAATAATCCTGATATTGACCTTGTGTTAATGGATATTAAATTACCAGAAATGGATGGGTATGAAGCAACAAGGAGGATAAAGGAAATAAGGCAATCGATTCCTGTAATTGCGCAAACAGCTTATGCTATGGCTGACGACCAGCAAAAAAGTATACAGGTAGGATGTGATGATTATATCAGCAAACCCATTAACAGGAGGAGACTGCTACAAACCATGGACTTATTTATCAATTAGAAAAGTTCAGGTATTTCGAATGAGTTATCCTGCTGATTACCTGCCATAATAATGTAATGGAGTACTTTATGCGCATTTACTAATCTGAATCCCCACCTTTTTTCAAATGCTAGCTTCACTTCACCAACCGCATTTTCTTTAGCATCCATTGAATTTTTTTGATACAGCAGTAAAAAGTCTTTTAAATCCTGGTAAATGTCTGTAAAAGATTCAGCCAGGCTTGCTTTAATTGAGTCATTATGCTCGCTTGCATTATTGATGTACCAAAACTCATCGTCCTTCGAAAACTTTTTTCTTATTTCATTAAACAGTGATTCCCATTCTTCTTCGGTAACGAAACGTTCATTGGCTTCAGGATTTAGTATTTTAATATCAGGCAATAATGATGCTTTGACATACAGCAACGGACAAACCTTCTGTAAATAATCTATTAGAAAAGATTTTGTGGTATTATTAATCTTTGCCATCATTAAACAATAATCGTTGGCAACTGTTAAAAATTCAAGGACATTTTTCGAGTAAACAGGACTGTTTGGTACATCTGTCATTATTAAAATTTTAAGTTAAAAGTATGAATGTTACAAAAATTATAAAAATGTTGAAATATTTTGTAGCAAATCTCGTTAAAATTTCCTACATTTGAAAAAGTTGTAAAGTGATGTTTAAGATGGATAACAGATTGTTAAAGAAAAAAATTTATGATAAGTGCATAGAAGCACATCTTGAGAAAGTAAAACATCTTGAAACTGCCATGCATGAAGCAGAGAAAAGTGCCCATGATTACGGGAAGCAGAGCGATGTTTTTGATTCTCACAGGATGCAGTTGATTGGTAAAAGAGATATGTATGCCCACCAATTGAAGACAGAAATGGATTTGTTGGAAACACTGTATAAGATTGATATTTCGGTAAATTACGATAATGTTGC
>JAIOTR010000520.1 GCA_021106665.1 Bacteroidales bacterium | reverse complement strand
TTAATTAGAAATAGAATGTTATGAAAAGCAAAACAATCAGAGATTTAAGAAAGATTGCCCGAATTTTAGGTCTTATACTTATAGTGCTCACATTGACTTTCGTAATTGTTGAATTAATGTCTGAACCCAAATCAACATCAGAGCCAACGCCAATTGCAATGATTTTGTCGGGAGTCTTTATCCTCGGTGGACTTGGTCTTGCCTGGAAATGGGAATTAATAGGGGCTCTGATTACCCTGGCAGGGTTTATTGGAGTTGGGATTTTAAATCCTGATGCGATGGCAAAGCCGATGATGTATCTTTTTCCGTTGACAGCAATACTGTTTCTGATTTGTTGGTGGTTAAGCAAATTACAGCGCACAAAAGAAGAAAATGTTAGTATGGGTAAATGAGTAGATATGTAGTTTTACTAAATAAATAATGACTAATACCCAAAGTGAGGGAAATATAATCGAATCTTATAAAGATAAATTCTTTTAATCTGAAAAAATATGAAAAAATCAAATCGTATAATTTATTGGATTCCAAGGATTCTTTGTATCCTCGCAATATTGTTTATAAGTAAGTTCGCTCTGGATTCATTTACTCCCGGGCTTACCATTTGGCAACAACTTGGTGCATTCTTCATCCATCTTATATTTTGTTAGCCCTCCTTATCATAGCCTGGAAATGGGAATATATTGGCGGTATCATTTTTATAGTTATTGGACTGGGATTCAGTCCGATTATTTTTATACATAATTATAATATGAACCATTCTGTTTGGATGAGTCTCGGTATCATTCTGGCCATCACTGTTCCTTTCGTTATTGTGGGGGTTCTTTTTATTGTGAGTCATTTTAAGAAAAAAAAGAATCTTCAAAAAACAAATCATTAAGTACCATACAAAAAAATGTAGTACATTTATTAAAAAATTTAATCAATAGAAATATTCAAATAATAATCAAAAACGCCCGCCTAAACAGAGCGGGCAGGGAGGAAAAAAATTATGATTGAACATGTTCACAAGCACATTACATCGGAGCTACAACAAAACACACGCACCGATATTATCTTTATTCTTTCGGCTATCCTTCTTAACCTGATCACGTTGGCGGTAAACTCAGGGATGTCAGAAAAATCACGAACTGATAACGCTTCTCTCATTGTCATGTTTGTTTTTGTTTGTCTCATTGTACTGGTAAACCTGGTTGTGATCTTTGGATTAATAAAAGGAAAACAAACCAGGGAAAAACTATTAAAAGGTTTGATGCAGATGTACAAAGACAAGGATGTTGACAAATATTACGATTTGACCCTCATGGGAAACTACAATGTAAGGTACAACCTGTTTATTATGGTAGTAGTCACAACCGGCGTTATTGCAACGATTGTACCTTTTATTTTGAGATAATCCGGGAGAATAAAAGGATGCCTGTTAGCCTACTATTACTGGAGGTGAAGTTTAATAATAACATTAAAAATAGATCATCAGTTGATGATTTTTATTCCTAATTTTACCTCATTGTATTTTTAATTTTTTTGATATGCCCCGTAAGAAACAAAAAAAAATATTTGTACTTGATACTTCTGTCATTCTATATAATCACAATGCTATCAACAGTTTTGATGATAACGATGTGGTAATTCCAATTACTGTTTTGGAGGAACTGGATAACTTTAAAAAGGGGAATGAAATCAAAAATTTTGAAGCAAGGGAGTTCATCCGTATTATGGACAGGCTTTCAACTAAAGGTACACTTCAAAACTGGATTCCCCTGGAGTTCCCCAAAGCCGGTATGTTCAGGGTTCAGATGAATGAAACACCTGAAAATGGGATGGATGCCGTTAAAATTTTCGGGGATAAAAAACCGGATCACCGGATATTGAATGCGGCCATCAGGTTAAGTGAAGAAAAACCCGGATATAAAGTAATTTTGGTTACAAAAGATGTTAACCTCAGAATCAAAGCAAAATCGCTTGATATACCCTCCGAAGATTTTGAAACGGGTAAAATCAAAGATGTTGATTCGCTCTATTCCGGCATTTCTTTAATTGAAAATGTTGACCCGGAAGCCATTAATAAAATATATGCTCAGGGTTTATGCGATACCGCAGATATTGGAATAGAAGATCCGTTTCCGAACCATTATTTTATCATCAGGAATGAACGGTCTTCTGTCCTGACTTTTTATAATCCCCTGTTGGATAAAATTGAACGGGTTGAAAAGCGGCCTGCATACAAGATATTACCGCGAAATGCGGAACAGGTGTTTGCGCTTCATGCCATCCTGAACAGTCATGTTAAACTTGTTACCCTTCAGGGAGTGGCAGGGACAGGAAAAACATTATTAGCATTGGCGGGAGCATTGGATCAGAAACGAAATTTTAAACAGATTTATCTCGCGCGCCCCATTGTGCCGTTGAGCAACAAGGATATTGGATATCTGCCCGGCGACATTAAATCGAAATTAAATCCTTACATGGAGCCATTGTGGGATAATCTTAAATTTATTCAGAATCAATACAGCGAAAAGGACAAGGAATTCAAAAGGATTAACGAGGCTCTTGGAAGCGAAAAACTTGTTATTACCCCATTGGCATATATTCGCGGAAGGAGCATTTCCAATATCTTTTTTATAGTGGATGAGGCGCAGAACCTTACACCCCATGAAGTGAAAACTATTATCACCCGTGCAGGTGAAGGAACCAAGATCATTTTCACCGGTGATATTTATCAAATTGATACACCTTATTTGGATTCACAGAGTAATGGCCTGTCATACCTGATTGACAAAATTAAGCATCACGAAATTTATGCTCACATCAGGTTAGAAAAAGGTGAGCGATCGGAACTTGCTAATTTGGCTAATGAACTTTTATAAGTGGCTTTCACTAATAACATTTGAAACTTAACCTTTTTGTAGCAGTCAACTTTTAAAATTCCAAGTACTCAATGCACTCCAAATACTTTAGGCGCTTTATATTGTCCGATTCCGAACATTTATTTATATTTGTCCAACTTTTTACAAAGGTTTGTTTTAATTTAAATAGAATGACAAAAATAGAGGCAAAAATATTGATCGTTGATGATGACCAGGATGTTTTACTGGCTGCGAAACTTTTTCTGAAACAGCACTTTAACATAGTTCATACGGAAAAAGACCCGGAGAATGTTCCCAATCTGTTAGCCAATGAAAACTATGATGTTATTCTTCTCGATATGAACTTTTCGAAGGATGCAACAAGTGGTAAGGAGGGTTTCCATTGGTTGAATGTGATTTTAGAAATTGATCCGGCAGCAGTAGTTATTTTTATTACCGGCTATGGCGATATTGAACTGGCTGTTCAGGGAATTAAAGAAGGGGCAACTAATTTTTTGTTAAAGCCCTGGGAGAACAAAAAGTTGCTTGCCACCATTACTGCAAATCTTAAAGTAAGGGAATCTAAAAAGGAACTGGAGGATTTGCGTACCAAGCAAAAAGTGTTAATTGCTGACCAGAATCAGTCTTATAGCGAAATTATAGGCCAGTCACAAGCCATGCACCAGGTTTTATCCGCCGCACAAAAAGTCGCCATTACCGATGCAAATGTTCTGGTACTGGGCGAGAATGGAACAGGAAAAGAATTAGTGGCAAGGGCTATTCACAAAGCATCAAATCGAAAAGATGAGGTTTTTATCAGCGTTGATCTCGGTGCGATAAGTGAATCATTGTTCGAGAGCGAATTATTTGGTTTTAAAAAAGGCGCTTTTACAGATGCTAAAGAGGACAGGGCCGGAAGGTTTGAGGCAGCTAATAAGGGAACTATTTTCCTGGATGAAATTGGAAATCTCTCATTATCTCTGCAATCAAAGCTTTTAAGTGTTTTGCAAAACAGGAAGGTTATCAGGCTTGGCACCAATAAGGAAATCCCCATTGATGTGCGCTTAATATGTGCTACCAATATGCCATTATACCAGATGGTAAACGAAAATAAATTCAGGCAGGATCTGCTATACCGGATTAATACTGTTGAAGTTAAGGTGCCTTCCTTGTGTGAAAGGTTGGATGATATTCCGCCTCTTATTGATCACTTTCTTAAAATATATTGTAAAAAATACAATATGCCGCTAAAACGTGTCAGTTCATCCACATTAAAGCGTTTGGAAAAGCATAATTGGCCGGGTAATATCCGGGAGTTGCAACATTCTGTTGAGCGGGCAATTATCATGAGTGAATCACAGGTGCTGGAACCAAATGACTTTTTTTTATCTCAAATGGAAGATAACAAGTCATCGGAGATTAATCCAACGTCCATGAATCTTGAGGAAACCGAAAAAATTCTGATCAGAAAGGTCATTGACAAGCATGGAGGTAATATTAGTAAAGCTGCCAAGGAATTAGGCCTTACCAGGGCTTCCCTATACCGAAGGATTGAAAAATATGATTTATAAGCGTTTTTATTTCATTATTATTATCAGGGTTTTGCTGTTGGTGGCAAGTGTATTTCTTTTTGCTTATCTTGTAACCGTTGCCAAACATGAGGTCAGCAGCATTATTCTTGCGCTAATGATAGCGTTTCAAACATACTCGCTTATTGTTTATGTAAACCGGATCAATCTGAAATTGACACAATTCTTCGACAGCATCCGGCACTCCGATTTTTCAACATCCTTTACCGATAAAAAGCTCGGGAAGAGTTTCGAAATATTGAGTAATTCCTTTAACCAGGTCATCAACGAATTCAAAAAAAACAGGGCTGAAAAAGAGGAGCATTTTAATTACCTGCAAACTGTAGTACAGCATATTAATATTGGAATAATATGTTTTGCAAGCGATGGCAGGGTTGACATGTACAATAATGCTGCTAAACGATTGTTCAAGAAAAACATTCTTCGTAATGTAAGTGATCTCCATAGCGTAAAAAAGGAATTTCCCGAAATACTTATAAAGTTAAAAGCAGGTGATAAAGCACTGGTGAAGATTTTTACTGATGATGAATTAAAGCAACTATCCCTATATGCTACAGAATTCAGGATGCGCGGTGAAGACTATGTTTTGGTTGCTTTTCATGATATCCATGCCGAACTGGAAGAAAAAGAGATTGAATCGTGGCAAAAGTTGATCAGGGTGCTTACACATGAGATTATGAATTCAATAACACCTATTTCTTCCCTGGCATCTACTGTTAATGAAATGCTGATTGATAAATCGGATGAAAAACCCCGATTGAATGAGCTGGAAAATGATGACCTGGATAGTATTGACCAGGCATTATCTACTATTAAGAACAGAAGCCAGGGTTTATTGAATTTTGTGGATATTTACCGAAACCTTACCCGTATCCCCAAGCCAAACTTCAGGTATTTTCAAATTAAGGAAGCATTTGACCGGGCAGAATTATTACTTAAACCCAAAATCGAAAAATTAAATATTATCTGTGATTGTAAAGTTTATCCTGAAGATTTAATGCTTACAGCTGATCCGGATCTCCTCGACCAGGTAATTATTAACTTATTGCTTAATTCTATTGATGCAGTTAAAAAAACGGAAAACCCAAAAGTATCGCTTATTGCATTTAATAATCAGCATAATCGTACCACCATTGAAGTGGCAGATAATGGTTCAGGAATAAAGCCTGATATAGTAGACAAAATATTTATGCCGTTTTTTACGTCCAAGAAAGAAGGGTCAGGAATTGGATTAAGTTTGTCAAGGCAAATAATGCACTTGCATAAAGGATCAATTTCAGTAAAATCTAAACAAGATGAAGGAACAGTTTTTACCCTAACTTTTTAAAATGAACAAAATGATATGAAAAATGTAATTTGGTATATAGTTATAATGAGTTTTTTAATATCCTCCTGTGGGGAGAATGGCAAGCCATCATCAACAACTAAAAAGGATAAAAAAGCAACTAAAATCACAGTTCCCCAATTCAATTCTGATTCCGCATATTTATATATTAAAAAGCAAGTTGATTTTGGACCGCGGGTTCCCAATACCGATGAACATGCATTATGTGCACAATATCTATTTGATAAACTGAAAATGTTTTCAGATACTGCTATTATCCAGTCGTTTAAAACCAGGGCATTTGATGGTACAGTACTGAATGGTAAAAATATTATCGGTTCGTTTAATCCTGAAAAAAGCACTCGGATATTATTATGTTCACATTGGGATTCCCGGCCTTTTGCTGATTATGACCCTGATCCGGATAAACACAGAACCCCAATTGATGGCGCTAACGATGGTGGCAGTGGAACAGGAGTGTTGCTGGAGATAGCAAGGCAGCTTAATTTATTGAAACCAAATGTTGGTGTGGATATTATTTTCTTTGACACTGAGGATTACGGCCCACCACAAGATTTGCAGGGACAGGAAGACAATGATTCCTGGGGCCTGGGTTCACAATATTGGGCAAGAAATCCACATGATCCTGATTATGTTGCCAGATTCGGTATTTTGTTGGATATGGTAGGCGCTGAAAATGCAAAGTTTTATATGGAGGGTTTTTCTTTGATGTATGCTCCCGGAATACTGAAAAAGATTTGGAATGTTGGCCACAGGCTCGGTTATGCTGATTATTATATATTTGAGCAGGTAGGGTACATTAATGACGATCACAAATATGTAAATGAAATTATCAATATTCCCACCATAGATATCATTCACCTGGATACTGCATCTGCAAGCAGCACTTTTTTTGAACACTGGCACACAGTAGGTGACAATATCAGTGTTATCGATAAAGGAACCTTGAAAGTTGTAGGGCAAACTCTGCTAACAGTAATTTACGAGGAGAAATAATAAAAGCTTCTTTTTCAATCCTTTCAGATTATCGAAATTTATTTTTTGATTTAAATTCAAGTGCTCTATAAAAAAACATAGCCACCCGGGAATGGGTGGCTAAGCAAATCAAGGTAAGGTAATCTACATGGTAAGGTGTCCTATTCAATCGAGAATTTACCTGAATATAAATTACTACCCTGTAGTTCAACAAAGTATAATCCCCTATTCAGATTACTTGCTGCTATTGAAATTTCGTCTTTTTTAGTTGTTGCTGAACCAACTAATTGTCCATTTTCATTGATAACTCTTATATGATAAAACTCCTTATTAGGATTATCAAATTCAATTTTAGCTTTGTCTCCGAACTGGGTTGGGTATACTGCAAATGTCATATAGTCGGCCATTTCTGTGCCGGTAAAGGCTTCAATCCTGCCGGTAAATTCAGTAAAGAAATAGTTTACCCATTCTTTTTTGCTATTGTTCTGGTTTAACATGGAAACAACATAGCCATTCATGCTATTTACATAAATTGACCGGTTTTTGTTAGTCCAGCAGTCTTTGCGCTTGTTCCAGTTGGAAATGAAATACTCTTCCAGTCTTCCATTATAACTATAAGTGAACTCTTCTTTTGAGATATTTTTCTTTTTCGAACCGGAAACAAGAATTTTTGTTTTTGATGTTAAATTTCCCATTTCATCATAAGCATGATCATATGAGGTACTTACATTATCCCATGCACTTCCAACCCAAAAGGCTAAATTTTCTTCTAATAGTAGATCATTGGCATTATAATAATATTGATACCTTAAAAAGTTTGTCCAGGCCTGATCATACTTCTGTATTATTTTTTCTTTCAGTTGCCCATCGGATGAATAAATCATAATTTCCCTTGAAGAAT
>JAIOTR010000058.1 GCA_021106665.1 Bacteroidales bacterium | reverse complement strand
GTTCTGATACGTTTATTCTCATTTAATATATTCAATAATAATTTATCAGATTTTTCTTTTTCCTTATCAAGAAGGATAATGTCATAGTTTTCCGATTCAACCCATTCCAGCGCCTCTCTCCCACTTGATTATTTCAGTCAAACTGACCCACCTGTTTCAGTAATAATTGACCCACCCCCTTACCGGTGGATCTGGCAGCTAAGTTACCGATGTTTTTTTAATTATCATCAACGATTAATGTTGGCAGGTAATTTATGACTAAACCTATTCTTTAAGAAATTGATAATGAAATCCACTAAAAAAAAATTTAGCAGAATTCTGCCATGTTTTTCAGTTTGACTGATATTACATTTGTATCATAAACTTTGACCAAAATAGAATAACCAAAATAATTCGTTCTTTTTATACTTTTTAATTAATCTTTAAATTAACCTAATTATTAACCAAAAAACAGGAGGTTATCATGAAAGCAACTAAAATTGTAATGTTCATCGCATTATTTGCATTTGTCAGTACGGCTTATGCAGATGTAGATCCGGGACCACAAACATTCTCGGTAAAAATTTCTTTAAAAGCAGCCAAACAAGACCGGGGTCTTGTTCATGCTATTTACCAACAAGTAGATCCGAGGGTTTTATTGCAGAACGACCAGATCTTGTATTTTGCCAAAGTAAAATATGGTAAAGTTGTTTATGTCATATTTGGAAAATACAGGGAATGGAAGAGGTTTTTCTACATGGATCCAATTGATGATCCTGCAGGAAAAGCACCGAAGAATTACAACGATCAGCCACTTTTTAAGTCGGCAAAATGATGAAAAGGGAAAGCCCATCTGAAAAGATGGGTTTTTTTATTGCTTGTCATTTTCTGACAGTTCAATTGATTTGACTGGGTTAGAAAATGGAATTTATTTTATAAGAATTGTTATCGATAATGAAACGATAAACAAGAAGATAAATTTGATTAAATAAATTTTTGTTAATTTAACAATGAGGATGTCTCATAAGTCAAAAATTAAGGTCACATTGAGCCTGTCGAAATGTGTACAATCCTGTTAATCAACTATGTTTCGACAGGCTCAACATGACCATTTGGGATTAAAATAGACTTATGAGACATCCTCATTTGTTTTCAGGTAATTCTTTATGTATTTTTAACACTTGTGGAGTTACAAGAATATTGTTGCTATTGTCAATTATAAAATCTGACAGCTTTACTTTTTTAACCTGCTCCCATTGATTTTGCATTCGCTTGTGAACCTCCTCCATCGTAACATCATCCCGATCCATAACTCGTTTAACAGCTAATTCACCCGGACATGTTACAGTAATAATTTTATCAAACTCTTTATAAAATCCGCTTTCAAAAAGAATGGCCGCTTCCTGGATGATATATGGAAAATGGAGATGTTTTTTTATCCAGAAATCTATATCATTTTTCACCAGTGGATGCAAAACCGAATTCAGGAAATCGAGTGATTCAGATTGCGCAAATACAATTTCAGCGAGTCTCTTCCTGTTTATTATGGAGCCTGATAAAATTTCCTTCCCAAATTTACGAACTAATATCTGTTGGATTTTTGGTTCATTTAAAAACTTTTTAGACTCCTCATCTGCATGATATACGGGAACACCAAGAACTTTAAAGATTCTGGCAACTGTAGATTTTCCACTGCCGATATTACCTGTTAAGCCAACTTTGATCATTACCTGATAATTAAAAACTCAACCTCTTCAGGTTCAATTTTAGTAATCTTTATAAAAGAAGGGCTACGAGCAATCTTCACTTTTAACTTATTTGAATTTCCCCCTTCCTTATAATTTACAGTCGCAATAAACATATCTTCATCAACTCGGTTAAAGTCTTTTAATGCAACATGGTATGTAATATACACATTATCCGGGTACGTCTTGATCCTGATATTATTTTCCGCGAATTCAATTGGGACTTTTAGTGTTGATTCGGTAAATTTCTCAACATTTAGATTAACTTCAACCTCTGAGGGAACAACCTTGATATTACTCATATTTTCAGGTAATTTCAATTGTGCGATCACTGTTTGGGATTTACTTACATTTTGCAATTCAATATAATCTGTTTCGATATATTTAAACTTTTCGATTAGATTTATTGGGCCGTTTATGATAACGCTATCAGGACTAATACGGATACTATCTGCAAATTGGTATTGTTTTTCAAAAGTTATATCAATTCTTGGAATTACTTTCACTTTCTTGCCTGACACAGCCTCAAATCTGAAGTAAATATTTTCAGGTGAAATTGAAACTATCTCTTCAGAGATATTCAATTTGTTGACAATTTTACCCGATATCCGGCTGGTTGAAAATATTGACAAATAATAATTTCCTTCCCTGGAAAGGGGTAACTCACTTAAATCTATTTTAATCTGATCCTTGCGGGTTAAATATTTGAAAGTGAACAATTCAAAACCACCCGAAGCAACCCTGAAAGAAAGAATGCTATCGGTTTTACTGACCAAAACTAAATCCTCCGGCACATTTTCATAAACAATGGGAAAATCGATAGAAGTGTAAGATTCCTTGGAGAGAGCGATCAGGAACCAAATAAAAACGGAGATACCAAGACAAATTAAAAAAACATAAAGCCGGCTCCGTAAAGTATAATCTTTTGGATCCCGCAGTTTGCTGATTAATTCAATGAAACCAAGTTTCAAAGCGCCTAGTTTTAACTATAACTTCCAAGCGGTTTTGACCCGCTTAAAAGTTAATATTTATTTTCTCTGTCCTAATTGAGAAGTACCATCCATTGCAACAGCTGATTTCTCAATTCTCAGTTTGTTCTGTCCTTCCACTTCAATTGTTAGGGTAGTCTCCTGCATTTCAACAATCTTTCCATGAATACCGCCAATGGTAACTACTTTATCTCCTTTTTTTAATGCTTCCCGGTATTTCTTTTGATCCTTGCTCTTTTTCATCTGAGGACGAATGAAGAACAAATAGAAAACCAAAACAATAGCTATTAAAGGAAGAAAACTCATAAATCCACCACCTTCCTGTCCTTCAGATGTTGGCATAAAAAGTAAAAAATTCATTAAACTCATAGTTTTATTTTTTTAACTTGTTTTATAAAGCAATTGTCTTTTTAATTCAATTTAATAATTACTTAATATAGAATTTAAAGCACTACAATACTTGCCTTAATCCTGACTATTACAGCAGGTGGTTGGCAATTTGTTACTACTGTCACCGCTTTGTTTTGTATACCCTTTCTGCCCTCGCTATCGAAAGTGACTGTTATTTTACCTTCAACTCCCGGTTTAATGGGTTTCTTTGGAAATTTAGTAACGGTACAACCACAACTGCTATTTACTTGTGAAATGATCAGATCTGATTTACCTGTGTTCTTAAATTTAAATTTATAAGAAACTTTCTCTCCCTGAATTACCCTCCCAAAATCATGAACATCTTTTTCAAATTCGATGATTGGTAAAATATCCTTCTTCTCACCGGAGGCTGTATTAGGATTTGTAACCACATCAGTCGATAGCCGTCCGCTGTCCTGATTATTACAAGCGCTCAAAGTAAAGATTATCAGACCCGAAATAACAAATATCTTTCTAAAAAACATAACACAATTTAAGGAGTGCAAAAATAGGAAAAATAAATTTTAGTCAGAAAGCGTTTTATATCTGATTACATATTTGAAATTCTTTAATAAAATCTATTTAAAAACTAAACCTGCTTTTTATTTTTATCTTTGTTTGATCTCTTTTATTAATTTTATCTATCATGAATTAATTCTTTATCAGAATGAAAAAACAAATATACATTACCATTGGCATTATTATCATCATCATTTTTGCCTTGTATTATTTTCTGGGAACGAAAGAAACTTCAACTGAAACCATTCAGGTAAAGGTAAAAGCCGGGGAATTTAATATTTCTGTTACAACAACAGGTGAACTTGAAGCCAAAAGTTCAGAAAAAATATTTGGGCCAGGAAACTTACGTCAGGTTAGGATTTGGAATGTTAAAATTGAAGAGATTGTCGCAGATGGCACAGTGGTGGACTCAGGTGATTTTGTTGCATCCCTTGACAGGACAGAACTGGCTAATAAACTGAAAGACCAGGAATTAGAGATTGAACAATTAGAAACCCAATATACAAAAACAAAACTCGATACAACGCTGGAGCTAAGAAATCTTCGGGATGAGCTGATCAACCTGGAATACGCACTTGAAGAAAAGAAAATTCAACTCGAGCAATCTAAATTTGAACCTCCGGCTACTATCAGGCAGGTTGAAATTGAGCTGGAAAAAGCCGAAAGAGGTTTAAGCCAGGCAATAAAAAACTATCAATTACGACTTGAAAAAGCCAATGCAACCATGCAGGAAGTTTCAGGGCAATTAAACAAAGCACATAGAAAATACAATGAAATGGCAGACATTCTGGGTGAGTTTACTGTTTTCGCCCCTAAAGCAGGAATGGTTATTTACAAACGTGATTGGGATGGAAAGAAACAAGGTGTTGGCTCACAGATCAGCGCCTGGGACAATGTTGTAGCCACACTTCCTAATCTATCTGAAATGGTATCGAAAACCTATGTTAACGAAATTGATATTAGTAAAGTTAAAGTTAATCAGCATGTGGATGTAGGGATTGACGCTTTTCCGGAAAAGAAATTTACCGGAGTGGTTACTGAAGTGGCCAACATAGGAGAACAAATGAAAAATACCAATGCCAAGGTATTTGAAGTGGTGATTGAGGTAAACGAATTCGACTCGGTAATGCGCCCTGCTATGACAACAAAAAATATAATTATTACTGATGTAATTGACAGCGCTTTATTTGTTCCCATTGAATGCGTTTATAATGAGGATACCGTTTCATATGTTGTTATGCGAAACTCCAGAAAGCAAGTTATTGTTGGCAAAACCAATGAAAATGAAATAATAATTAAAGCAGGTTTACAAGAAGGAGATGATGTGTATTTAGTGCCTCACGGAAATTATAAAGAATTTAAACTTGACTTATTAGAGCAAGAACTGTTACAACAATTCCAGGAAAAAAATGAACAGAAAGAAATAAATCAGAAAGAAGATAAACAAATTGAAAAACGGGGCAAACGCGGATATAAAAAACGGCCTGAAGGAAAGAAGTAAATCCGGCAAAATAAAAACGATTTTTATCTATGAATAATCTAAAACCAGAATAATTTGGAAAGGTACCTTCAAATAATCAATATTGCCCTTGAAGCAGTTTTCGCCAACAGGTTCCGCTCTATTCTTACGGCGCTGGGGATAATATTCGGTGTGGCTGCTGTTATTGCAATGATGGCCATAGGAAACGGGGCGCAAAAAGAAATACTTGACCAGATGAAGTTGGTGGGTGTCAACAATATTATCATAACTCCTTTGATTGAAAATTCTTCGGCAAGCGATGATGAAGAAGGGAAAAGCCAGGCAAAGAAATATTCGCCGGGATTAACTTTAATGGATGCCCAGGGTTTTAAATCGATAATACCCACTATTGAGAAAGTTAGTCCTGAAGTTATTTATAATACTTTTATTGTTAAGGATAGAATAAGAAGTTCAGCAACCCTCACAGGAGTTTCACCTGATTTTTTCACGGTCTTTAATCTAGAACTTCAAAAAGGATATATGTTCACTCAAGACCAACTCGAAACTGGCAGTGCAGTATGCATAATCGGGCCAAAAATAGCATCCAAATTTTTTCCACAGGAAGATCCTCTGGGAAAATTCATTAAATGTGGCAATCTTTGGTTGAAAGTTATCGGGGTACTTGAGAAAAGGAATATAAATATAGGTAATACAGAAGAACTGGGAATAAGTGATTACAATATAAATATTTATGCCCCTATTCAAACCATTCTATTAAGATATAAAGACCGGTCAATCATTACAAGCTCTTCCATTCATGGAGGATCTGAGTCGGTTGTTATTTGGAATGGCGGGTTTGCTGCATTTGGTTCCGGTTCAGGTGTAAATGAAGAACTAAATTACCACCAGATAGATAAGATTGTTGTGCAAGTGAAAGAAAGCACTCAATTGGCAACTACTGTAAAGGTGTTAAAAAAAATGCTTGTGCGACGCCATGCAAATGTTGAGGATTTTGAAATTAAAGTACCGGAAATGTTATTAAAGCAGGAGCAACGTACAAAAGACATTTTCAATATAGTTCTGGGCGCCATTGCCAGTATTTCATTGATTGTGGGTGGTATTGGCATCATGAACATCATGCTTGCATCTGTGATGGAAAGAATAAGGGAAATAGGAGTTCGAAGAGCAACAGGCGCTACGAGGAAAGACATAGTTTTTCAATTTCTGGCTGAAGCCACAATGATAAGTATTACAGGAGGCTTAATAGGTATCATTCTTGGAATTGCTCTGTCTAAAATTATTATGCAGATTACAGATATCTTAACCATCGTTTCGCCCTTATCGATTCTGGTATCATTTGGCGTTTCAGTGGCAGTAGGGATACTGTTTGGATATATGCCGGCTAAACGAGCTGCAGAGCAGGAACCGGTTGAGTCGTTACGGCATGATTAAGTATAATTAAAAAGATTATTGTAAAACCAACATATGGTCTTAATGGTAATAAATATGAATAGATTAAAATACAAAGGGCTCCGCATATTAAACATTGTTTTAATACTTTTTATTATCACCACTACTGTGCAGGCGCAGGATGAGATATGGAAACTCAATTTAAGGGAAACATTGCAAATTGCTAAAAAGCAGTCGCCGGATGCCTTACTGGCAAAACACGGGTTCAGGGCCAGTTATTGGCAATATAAATCTTACAAAGCTTCTTATCTTCCATCTTTGGTTTTATCAGGATATTTACCTGATTTCAATAAATCAATTGACAGGCTTAATACTGTGGATGGCTCAGAATTTTATTACCGGACTGAAAACTGGCTTTATGCCGGATTAACCGTTAGTCAAAAAATTGGATTCACAGGCGGAACTGTATCCCTTAACTCCGATTTAACCCGCTTAGATAACTTCATTAAAGACTCAACATCCTATAGCTCAGACCTCTTTAATATCACCTACCAACAGCCAATATTTCAGTATAATCCATATAAATGGGAGAGAAAAATTGAACCCATGAAATATACTGAAGCCAAAAAGAAATACATCGAGGAAATGGAAGAGGTATCGTTGACTGCAACAAATCATTTTTTTAATTTATTGCTGGCACAAATAAAAGAAAAGATAGCCATCATCAATGCTGCGAATTATGATACACTTTTTAAAATTGCACAAGGCAGATATAACCTTGGCAAAATTGCAGAAAATGATTTGTTACAGTTAGAACTGCAGTATCTAAGGGCAAGCGCAGCCGTAGATGATGCAATGCTGGATGTTGAGACTCAATTGTTTCGTTTTAAATCGTATCTGCGGATTAAAGATGGAACAGATATTACATTAATATCCCCGTCACAAATAACTCCCTTTATGGTAAATGCAGTTAAAGCTTTAGAAAAAGCACGTGAAAACAGTTCTGAAGCCATGTCTTTTACCAGGCGATTAATTGAAGCTGAAAGTGAAGTAGCCCGCGCAAAATTAGATGGACGATTTGATGCAGAATTGTTTGCCGTGTTTGGTTATACACAAGATGCACAATACATAAAAAATTTGAATAATCCTTCAGATAATCAGCAATTACGGCTTGGACTAACATTACCCATTCTTGACTGGGGCGCTGCTAAAGGAAGAATCAGAATAGCTCAATCGAACCAGGAAATAATCAGAACAACAGTTGAACAGGACCAGATAGATTTTGACCAGGAAATTTTTCTAAAAGTCGCCCGGTTTAATATGCAATACAATCAATTAAGGATTGCTGCCAAATCAGATACCGTAGCCCAAAAAGGCTATGATATTACAAAAGCAAGATATTTAATAGGCAAGATCAGCATTACTGATCTGAACATTGCCCAAACGGAAGCTGATAACTCGAAAAGCAATTATTATTCATCGCTATGGACTTATTGGCGCAATTATTATGAATTGCGAAAGCTAACGCTGTATGATTTTGAAAATAATTTGCCGATTATGGTTGACTACAAAGAGCTTTTATAACCTTGATCATAAAGCATCAATTTAAAGGTAACTGTGCCTTTGCAAATAGAATATTAAATACTATCCAATAGCACTCACCAAAAAATTAAAATTAAATTCAAAATACTGATTACTTTTGTATTACTTATCTGTTAGTGATGGCTAATTCAAAAAAACACAATCCGGTGATTCCCTTTTCAGGAGAAACCATTTTACAGGGTATGCCTGAACTTGCTTATGTTTTTGATAAAGAGGGGAAGATGTTGCTATGGAATAAGAATATTGAATCCATTCTGGGTTACGCGAAAGATGAGTTATATCACAAATATATAGCTGAATTCATTTATGAGGATGACAGGGAACGGACGCTCGAAGCAATGCAAAGGATTTTTGCAGAGAAGAAAGAACAAACTATTGAATACAACCTTTTATCAAAATCCGGCAAAATTATGCCATATATTGGCTCCGGCAGTTATGCTGTTGTGAATGGTCAGGAGTATTTTATTGGGATGGCAATAAGTATTACTAAATTAAAGGAAACAGAGAAGGAACTTAAAGATGTAATTGCTGAATTAAACAATTTGAAAAATCAACTTCAGGCCGAAAACATCTATTTGCGTGATGAGATAAGAACAGAACACGACTATAATGATATAATTGGCGAGAGTGAGCCTTTGATACACAGCCTTTACCGAATTGAGCAGGTGGCTGCGACAGATTCCACCGTATTGCTTGAAGGAGAAACAGGAACAGGTAAAGAGCTTTTTGCAGCGGCAATTCACAACAAAAGCAAACGAAAGGACAAACCCTACATAAAAGTGAACTGTGCATCCCTGCCTGCCGCACTTATCGAAAGCGAGCTGTTTGGCCACGAGAAAGGAGCCTTTACAGGCGCAATCCAAAAGCAGATAGGAAGATTTGAACTGGCAAACGGAGGTACGATCTTTCTTGACGAAATAGGTGAAATCCCCATCGAACTACAGTCCAAACTTTTGCGGGTTTTGCAGGAGGGGGAGTT
This sequence comes from Bacteroidales bacterium, assembly GCA_021106665.1. GTDB lineage: Bacteria > Bacteroidota > Bacteroidia > Bacteroidales > JAADJA01 > JAADJA01. The sequence continues at coordinate 465 of JAIOTR010000058.1, read as the reverse complement.
TGAAAGAATAGGAAATCCAAAAACAATAAAAGTAAATGTCAGGATTATTGCTGCCACAAATAGAAATCTTGAAGAACACATAGATAAAAAACTTTTCAGGAAAGATTTATACTATCGCATCAATGTTTATCCCATAACCATTGCCCCATTGCGAGACCGAATTTCAGACATCCCATTGTTAGTAAAGCATTTTGTAGAGCAATTTAATCACAAAATGGGAAAAAACATTAAACGCATTTCTCAAAAAACTATAAAGCAGTTGCAGGCATATTCCTGGCCCGGTAACATTCGCGAACTTGAAAATATTATTGAAAGAGCTGTTATACTCTCAACCTCATCATCTTTAGTTATTGAACAACTTCTTAAACCGGATTTTGAAGAAGACAATAAATTCCTTCCCCTGGCAGAATTTGAAAGGCAATACATCATCAAAGTCCTTGAAAAAACATACTGGCGTGTTGATGG